>JBIKZM010000084.1:0-6299 GCA_044354735.1 Crocinitomicaceae bacterium | reverse complement strand
GCAAAAAGTATCGCTTGGAACTCGTCGTAATACGCAATGTGTTGACCGTTTACCTCGTAAACGTGGTCTTTTGATTTGAGCCCTGCGCGCAGTGCTGGAGAATCTTTGCTCACCTCTGCCACCTTGAGAGATTTGGAGCGCAAGGTAAATGCAGGCAAAGCACCGGCTTCAAATAATTTTTGATCAATATCAGAAGGAAGTGTGAGGTGTGCAATTGTTCCGTCTGGGTGTTGAACGGTGATCTTGTGCGCGCCACGCAACAATATTTCCTTGTTGATATCGTCTAAATTGAGCGGTTTCTTACCTTCTATATCTAAGATAATGTCGCCAGAATAAATGCCATATTTAGCCATGTAAGGATGCGCGCTCAAGCCTTCTTGCAACTTGTTTTGATCGAGCGTCAATTGGCCCCATGTAAAGACAACACCAATATAAATAACGAAACCCAAGACAAGATTAACAGTAACGCCACCAATCATGATGATGAGGCGCTGCCATGGTTTTTTGCTTCTGAATTCCCAGGGCTGCGGTTCGTTTTTGAGTTGTTCGGTGTCCATTGATTCGTCGATCATGCCAGCAATTTTGACATAACCACCGAGCGGAACCCAACCGATGCCCCACTCTGTGGTATTTGGGTCTTCAGACCATTCGCTCGGTGAAGACTTGCTGAACCAAGATTTTTTCTTTTGACCATTCACACGTTTCCAGCGGAAAAAAGAAAAATAAGGATTGAAAAAAAGATAGAATTTCTCTACCCGTGTCTTGAATAATTTAGCTGGAATAAAATGGCCAAATTCGTGAAGGGTCACGAGAATGGCTAATGAAGTGATGAGCTGAGCTGCTTTGATTAGAATTTCCATTTTTTATTTTAAGAGTTACAAAGATACCTTAAGTTTATTTAGTGGGCCTCGAGCCAATTAGGTGCTGTTTTCATTTCGACCTCCATCGGCACGTCCATTGAAACCGCTTCTTCCATAGCTTTTTTGACCAATTGTTGCATTTGTTCGATTTCGTTGATGTGCACATCAAATACAAGTTCATCGTGTACTTGTAAAATCATTTTTGAGTGCAGTTTTTCTTTACTCATGGCGTGGTGAACAGCCACCATGGCCAACTTGATGATATCGGCTGCGGAGCCCTGGATGGGTGCATTAATGGCGTTGCGCTCCGCAAAACCACGTACAACTGCATTGGCAGAATGAATGTCTGGCAAATAACGGCGGCGCTTCAAGATGGTTTCTACATAGCCCAACTCTCTTGCTTGCGCGATCACTTTGTCCATGTAGGTTTTTATGGTCCCGTATTGTTCAAAATATGCATCGATGATGCCTTTTGCTTCGGTGCGCGATATTTTTAGGTTTTGCGCCAAGCCGAATGCCGACTGACCATAAATAATACCAAAATTGACTGCTTTGGCCGCACTGCGCTGTTCTCTTGTGACCTCATCAATAGGCGTGTGGAAAACTTTAGCAGCGGTAGCGGCGTGGATGTCGTGGCCGCTTTTGAATGCAGCAATCATGTTGGGATCACCAGAAAGTGCGGCAATAATGCGCAATTCTATCTGTGAGTAATCTACCGCCATGAGTTGAAAATCTGCCGTGCGAGCCACAAAAGCACGGCGTATTTCTCGGCCTTTGGCAGAACGCACAGGAATATTCTGCAAGTTGGGGTTGTTTGAACTCAAGCGCCCCGTTGCCGTAACGGTTTGCATGAAATTCGTGTGGATACGACCGTCAATTGGGTCGCAGAGTGTTGGCAACGGGTCTACATAAGTACTCTTGAGCTTGCGCAATTGGCGGTACTCCAAAATATGACCAATGATTGGATGGTCATGTTCGTGTTTTTGAAGTACGTCTTCTGCTGTGGCGTACTGACCTGTTTTGGTCTTTTTAGCCTTGCTCGAAATTTGTAGTTTTTCAAAGAGTATTTCTCCGAGTTGTTTGGGTGAATCTAGGTTGAATGCTTCTCCTGCGAGCGTTTTTATTTGCTGGTCTAAATCGATCAGGCGCTCATCGAGTTCTTTTGAAAATGCATGTAAAGCCGCTGTGTCAATAGCTATTCCTTCTTGTTCGATATCCTTGAGCACCATTACTAGCGGCATTTCTACATCGTAAAATAGGTGGTGGAGGTGTGGTTTTTCGATTTCCGGCTCGAGTAGTTTTTTGAGCTGAAAAGTAATATCGGCATCTTCACAAGCATAATCTTTAATTTGTGCGGGAGTCAAATCTGCCATGTTTCCTTGGTTCTTTCCTTTTTTTCCAAGAAGAGTTTCAATAGAAACCGGCTGGTAATTGAGGTAATAGGTGGCTAGAAAATCCATGCCTTGCTTAGACTCCGGATTGATCAAGTATTGAGCGATCATGGTGTCAAAAAGTGGGCCTTTGAGTTCAATGCCATAACGGTGCAAAACCTTTAAATCGTACTTTAAGTTGTGTGCGATTTTTTCAATGGAGATGTCCTCGAAAACCAATGCAAATTCGTGAATAACTGCTTTTGCGCCTTCAAAATCATTCGGAACCGCCACATAAAAAGCTTCGCGCGCTTTATAAGAAAAGGAGAAGCCCACTAAGTCGGCATGCAACGCATCGATAGAAGTGGTTTCGGTATCAAAGCAAACCTCGCTTTGGACCAAAAGTAAATCCCGTAATTCCTTTCGTTCCTCAGCAGAAGTAATCAAGTGGTAACTCGGCTTTTCTGTGGCAATCGTTTTGTAATTGGCTGTTGGGGTTGCTTCTTGTGGTTCGAGCATACTTTGCATGCCAAATAAATCGAGTTGAGCTTCTTCTTTTTGGGCCGCTGTCTGCGTGACTACAATTTCTTCGCCGATGACTCGCTTGGCGAGGGTTCGAAATTCTAACTCCGTAAAAATATCTTTCACGGCCTCGGCATTTACCGGGCAAATTTCGAGGTCTTTTTCATTGAACTCAACAGGTACATCTCGGATAATGGTGGCCAAAGATTTAGACATTAAGCCTTGCTGCTGAAAATGCTCTACGTTTTCTTTTTGTTTGCCTTTGAGCTCGTGCACATGGGCAAACAAACCTTCCATTGAACCATATTTGGCCACCAATACTTTAGCGGTTTTCTCGCCAATACCTGGGATGCCTGGAATGTTGTCAGATGCATCGCCCCACAAACCTAAAATATCAATAACCTGCGTTGGATTGCTGATCTCAAACTTTTCACATACTTCCTTTACACCCATAATTTCTGGCGGATTTCCACCTCGGCCTGGCTTATACATAAATGTCTGTGGGCTCACTAGCTGCGCATAATCTTTATCGGGAGTCATCATGTAGGTGATAAAGCCTCTAGGCTCGGCCAGTTTAGCGACTGTTCCAATGACGTCGTCTGCTTCAAAACCGGCAACTTCTAAAATAGGAATATTGAATGCCTGAACAATTTGCTTAATGGGCTGAATCATCGACCGGATGTCTTCGGGCATTTGTTCGCGTTGCGCTTTGTATTCCACGTATTCCTCTTGGCGCTGCGTAGAGCCGCCAGGCGGGTCAAAAACAACCGCTATGTGCGTAGGTTGCTCCGTTTTGAGGATGTCTATCAGTACGTTGGTAAAACCAAATGCAGCAGACGTATTTTCGCCTTTTGAATTGACGCGTGGGTTTTTAGCGAAAGCGAAATATGCTCTATAAATAAGTGCATAAGCATCGAGTAAAAATAGTTTTTTGGGTGCGGCGGGTGTCAGCATCAGAAAGTAGGAAAGTAAGGTATAAACTGAGCAGGGGCTATTTGTGTTTCTTTAGAAACAGGCAGTGATTTATACAAGAACCAAACACCAACAGAAGGATATCCGCTGATTTTAACTTGCACCACAGCTTTTTTTGAAGCCTTGTAGGCGGTTGTCATGAAGCCAGGCTCAGGAATAATACGCAGCGGAACTTTCAGCTCTGCCTCGCGGTGTGCCTTTATTTTTATTGGCGCGTCAATATAAAGTTGACCTACTTTTTGCTGATCGATGAAAAGCTCAAAACTACCTGGCTTCATTTTGACGGGCACCCAAAGTTTATTCTCTACATGAAAACCAGCTTTGCACTTGATCAGTTGGCCAGTAAATTGCTCCATTTCTGTGCCATCGTAACTGATCATTTCGATGGGTTCTTCCAGGCTTTTACAAGCAACTAAGGTGCACAATAAAGCAAACATAAAGAGCTGTTTCATGCTTAGATTTGACTGAAATTTTTGAAAAAATAAGGGATGGTCTCAATGCCTTTATAGAAATTAAATAAACCATAATGCTCGTTTGGGCTATGGATCGCATCGCTGTCCAAACCAAAGCCCATTAAAATAGTTTTCAGGCCCAGTTCTTGTTCAAACATGGCTATGATTGGAATACTGCCCCCACTGCGGACCGGAATTGGTGTTTTTCCGAATGTTTTCTCATACGCCTGACTTGCTGCGGCGTAAGCTGCAGAATCTGTTGGTGTCACTACGGGTTGGCCACCATGATGAGGTGTTACCTTTACGCGCACGCTTGAAGGCGCGATTTTTTCAAAATGCGTTTGAAATAGGGCGGTGATTTCTTCAGGATCTTGGTCCGGAACCAAGCGCATCGATATTTTGGCAAAAGCCTTTGAGGCAATTACCGTTTTGGCGCCTTCTCCAATATAGCCGCCCCAAATGCCATTTACATCTAACGTGGGGCGAATGGAGCCGCGCTCCATAGTGCTGTAGCCTTTTTCGCCGTATGTAGCGGCGATGTCTAGCGCGGCGCAATAAGCTTGCTCAGAAAATGGTGCTTTGGCCATTTCGGCACGGTCTTCGTCGGAGAGGTCCACTACTTTGTCGTAAAACCCGGGTACTGTAATACGCATATTTTCATCGTGCAAACTAGCGATCATTTTTGTAATGATATTGATCGGATTGGCCACACAGCCGCCGTAAAGACCCGAGTGCAAATCTCTATTCGGGCCTGTTACCTCTACCTCAACATAACTCAATCCGCGCAAACCTGTGGTTACGGAAGGTGTGTCGTTGGAAAGCATACCAGTATCTGAAACTAAAATGATGTCTGCTTGGAGCTTTTGTTTGTTATCCCTTACAAAAATGGCCAAATTAGGGCTGCCCACTTCTTCTTCACCTTCAATCATGAGTTTGACATTGCACGGCAATTCTTGCGCTTGTAACATGGCTTCCACCGCTTTTACGTGCATGAAAAACTGTCCTTTATCGTCGCAAGCACCGCGGGCAAAAATAGCGCCTTCAGGATGAATAGCTGTAGTTTTGATTATGGGTTCAAAAGCAGGGCTGTGCCAAAGCTCGAGCGGATCTGCTGGCTGTACATCGTAATGGCCATAAACCAAAATAGTTGGCAAGGCTGAATCTATCATTTTTTCTGCATAGACAATTGGGTGCCCAGCCGTGCTGATTACCTCAACAGCGTCTAGCCCAATTTGTTGGAGATGAGCTGCCAAATGGGTTGCACAAGCCGCTACATCACCTTGGTATTTAGGGTCTGCTGATACGGATGGGATTCTTAATAGCGCAAATAATTCGTCGACAAATTTTTGCTTATTGCTTTGAATAAATTGTTGTGTTTTTTCCATAAATCTTCTATGCTTCAAAGTTGCGAAAAATCGCGGTGTTTTGTAGCGTCGTAGTTTATATTAATTTTGTTATGCAACTTTTTCGTCAACATTGACGTCTAAACGACAACTTGCACATATGAAACACATTCTACACTTCGCCTTTTTATTTTCAATAGGGTCTCTGCTCGCTCAACCCATTGCTGTTTCAACAACCCAAACTCCCCAACAATTAGTAGACAACGTGCTACTTGGTTTTGGAGTCACGGCTTCTAATGTCACCATCAATGGCAACCCTGCGTTGGCAAATACCGCGCAAGGAAATGTAGGTTATTTCACCAACACAAACCCTACTTTCCCTATTACAAATGGTTTGCTTTTAACAACTGGCAACGCAAGTGGCGCTGTTGGGCCTAACTCCAGCACATCCTTTACCAATAACAACCCCGCAACATCCAGCGTAGCTTCTGATCCACACCTTAACGACATTGCAGCAGGTGGCGTAACGAACGGTGTAGTTTTAGAATTCGATTTTATTCCGTCTGGAGACACCTTGGTTTTCAATTACATGTTTGGCTCAGATGAATATCCCGAGTTTTCGCCATCCACCTTCAACGATGCCTTTGGTTTGTTTTTGTGGGGGCCGGGTATTTCTGGAACTTATGCCTTGCCTGGTTATCCTAATGGCGGTGCCAATATTGCCACTATTCCTGGTGGTATACCTGTAACGATCAACAACGTAGGCGATGTTTCCAACAC
>JBIKZM010000083.1:0-6309 GCA_044354735.1 Crocinitomicaceae bacterium | reverse complement strand
TTTACCCGGAATAAAATTCAGGGTTTCTTTTTGGTTTCTGTAAATGAGCGTGAGTTTGTTTTGTTGCCCCGAAAAGGATTCAAATAAAGTATCAAATTGCACCTGCAATATTGTTGAGTAGGGTTGGCCCAGGTGAGCAGGTAAATAGAGGAGTGTGGCCGGCGCAGAGATGAAACATTCAATAGTGCCATTGAGTGCAGGAGAAATTCCTTCTACTGTAAAATTTGTTCGGCACAAGACATCAAAGGCATTTGAATCGAGTGCACAACCATACGAAATGTGCAAATGTTGATTGATGTATTTTTCTAGTTGCGTGCGGATGGGGGAGCTTTCATCACTGCGCTCTAATTTTCCGATGAGGGTGCCTTTTGGCTCTAGTGCTTTTTCGAGGTCGTGGGTGGTGAATAGGAGCGTTCCTTCAAATTTTTGATTCAATTCATTGTAGGCCAACTCGGCGTAGGCGAAATAAAATTCATGGGCCCAACTCTTAGAAAAACTGGAGCCCATCACGAGGAGCAGAAAAAGGACCTTGCGCATGGGTACGAAAATACAAAAAGCAAACGAAATGTTTAACTTTAGCAAATGAAACAAATTCTATTCTTTGCCAGCCTTATCTTTTTAGCGAGTTGTTCTTCTTTAGACCCAGATGCGTGTACATGCGCAAAAGAATTGTCCAAGCCAAATGTCGAACAAGATCAAGAAATCATGGATGCCTGTGCTCAAAAGGGCGAAGCGATGAAAGACAAGCAAAAGGTGCAATGGTTTAACGACATCATGAGCTGCGTGGAGTAAATGTCCATTGTCCGGACATTCATGAGATTTCCGTGTTTCTACTTGAATCCGGAAAAATCGTATTCAGAAAACCAATTCATGCCCACGAAGAAATAGGTCTAGAGGGCTAAAGAAATTTTGCTTACCGCTGACTAGATGCGGAATTTTTTAAAGAAGGCGTCCCAGTTCCAGACAAAGTTGATCATGACTTCATCCATGCGTTTGAGGAACAAAGGATTGGGTGCCTGCATGCGCTTGAAGTAGTCGTCTTGGAATTCGGATAGCCCGTATTTGTGGAAGATCCCTTTTGACATACCGTAAATCCAGTTTTTAGACGGGTGATTCACGCGCATGATGAAGCTTTGATACTCTCGGATCATATTTTGAAAATCGCCGACGCTCATTTCGTATATAGGCGCTAGTTTTTCAAAAATGAGTTGCTCCACACGCGCTGCTTGATCGGATTCAAAAGTGCTTTCTAAGAAAGATAAATTACCGACAATAACGATGAGCCCAAATTGGCCGGAGTCGGCGCTCGAGACATTCGGAGGGGTGACAAAGACGCTGTCTTCGTTGATCATCGCGGCAACTTCAGCAAAGCCTTTGTCTACGCTGTCAAAAATACCATTGATAAACACGTTGGCAACTTGGTTGTCCGATAATTTTTTCTTGGTGAAGGAGCTAAACATGTCTAATTGAAATTTGCTTCATTACAAATTTAACATTCGGTTCACCTGCTGCAACTGAAGTGAAAAGTGCTTTATCAACGGAGTTTTCAACAAAATATTAGGCAAAATAGCCGTATTTTTGCAGCAAAAAAATATATGAAAGCAATAATCTCTACCAACAAAGGCGAAATGCATGCTGAACTTTTTGCAGCAGCTGCGCCCAATACCGTTGCTAATTTTGTCAAGTTAGCTCAAGACGGATTTTATAACGGCCTTAAATGGCACCGTGTGCTTACGGATTTTGTGATCCAAGGCGGTTGCCCCAATACACGCGATGGCGCTACGGGCATGGCAGGAACTGGTGGCCCTGGCCATCAAATTGATTGCGAAACCAAAGGAGCGCAACAACACCACGAGCGCGGGGTGTTGTCAATGGCTCACGCAGGTCGCAACACAGGTGGCTCACAATTTTTTGTTTGCCATTCGCGCAACAATACTGCTCACCTAGATGGCGTGCATACCGTATTTGGAAAAGTTTATGAAGGTCTAGACGTATTGGATTCGATCCGTGAGGGCGATAGCATTGACAGCATTTCAATCACCGAAGAGGCTTAAAACAATTGTATTTCAATATAAAAAAAGCGAAGGGTTCCCTTCGCTTTTTTTATGGAATCAAAATTATTGACTGATTAGGCTTCTTTTGCAAAAGCAATAATGAGGTCTGCGAGTTCTTCACCAATGCGATCTTGGGCTTCTAAAGTAGCGGCACCAATGTGAGGTGTGCAGGCAATTTGTGGATGTTCTAGGAGTGCTTTGAGCGGATTCGGCTCATTTTCAAAAACATCTAAGGCTGCTGCAGCAACTGTACCGTTGTTGAGTGCTTCTAGTAGGGCTTGTTCGTCGATAACGCCTCCGCGCGCTGAATTGACCAAACGAACACCTTTTTTCATCTTTTGAAATTCACTAGCGCCGAGTACAGCGCCGCCATCGGCTTGTTTGGGTACGTGTATAGAGATGTAATCGAGTTGATCGAGCACTTCAGACAGGTCTGCAACCACTTTGACCGGAATTTCTATGGTTTGCCCTCCGATTTTAATGTGAATGGGCTGAATGCGCGCTGTGCGTTCAATCGCAATGACTTTCATGCCGGCGCCTAGGGCATAAGAAGCCAAACTTTGACCAATGCGCCCAAAACCAATGATGCCGATTGTTTTACCTCGCAGCTCGACTCCTTTTGCGTAATTCTTTTTGAGGGTAGAGAAGTCTCCGCTCGACATATTTTTAAAAGAGTCGTGTAAAAATCTGGAGATTGAGAAGAGCTGGCCCATCACGAGTTCTGCAACTGATTGAGAGGATGACGCAGGGGTGTTGATCACGGCTAGGCCTTTTTGTTGTGCGTAGGCCACATCGATGTTGTCCATACCCACGCCGCCTCGTCCGATCAGGCGCAAGCCGGGGCAAGCGTCAATGACTTCTTTGCGCACGGTGGTGGCACTGCGCACCAGTACGGCATCGAAACCTTGTTCGTTTAGGGTGCTTGCCAGCATCTCTTGCGCTACTTTGGCGGTGCTGACTTCGTGGCCCGCTGCTTCTAAAAGTGCTTTTCCAAGTTCGGAAATTCCGTCGTTTGCTAAAATTTTCATCCTATCCTTTTCTGTTGAATTCACTCATTACATCTACCAATACTTGAACGCTTTCTAAAGGAAGTGCGTTGTACATTGAAGCGCGGTAGCCGCCCACCGAGCGGTGACCCGGAAGCCCAATGATTTCGGCTGCTTTCCACATGGCATCGAATTCGGCGCTGCGGCTTTCGTCGGTCAATAAGAAAGTAACGTTCATTTGGGAGCGGTCTGCGGTGGCAACAGCGCCTTTAAAAGATGGATTGTTGTCAATCTCCTTGTAAAGCAAATTGGCCTTCGCTTCATTTTTGACTTGTTGTGCGCTCACGCCTCCATTTGCCAATAAATGGCGCAAATTGAGCATGGAGACATATACACTGAATACGGGTGGTGTATTGAGCATCGATTCTTTGTCAATTTGTTGTTTGAGGTCGAGGTATGTTGGCATGAATTGAGCAGAGCTCTTGCCTAATGCTTCGTCTTTGACAATGTAGAGGGTAGCACCTGCTGGTCCGAGATTTTTTTGAGCACCAGCATAAATGAGGTCAAAATCGGCAACATGGATTGTTTTAGAAAAAATATCCGAAGACATGTCGCAAACTAAAGGCAAGTTGGTTTTTGGGAATTCTTTGAATTGGGTACCGTAAATGGTGTTGTTGCTCGTGAAGTGAATGTAATCTACAGCTGTAGGTACAATAAAGTCTTTAGGGATATAGGTAAAGTTTTGGTCTTCTGAAGAAGCAAATACATCGACCTCTAGGCCCACTTTTTTGGCTTCTTTAATGGCACCACTTGCCCAAGTTCCGGTATTGATGTAACCAGCGCGCTTGGTTTGACGCTGCATATTGAGGGCGGCAATGGTAAAGCCTAAAGTAGCGCCACCTTGTAAAAAGGCAACAGAATAGCCTGCAGGTACATTTAGGGCTTTTTTGACCAAATCGATGGCTTCATCCATTACGGCTACAAAATCTTTGTGACGGTGAGAGACCTCGAGGATAGATAAGCCATTGAAGTCCAGTACAGCTGCTGCTGCTTCTTTGAATACATCTTGAGGTAAGATACAAGGGCCTGCGCCGAAATTGTGTTTCATGTGAGTTGATTAATGTTTGCTAATGCGGTGCAAAGTTGCAAAAAAAAAGAGCTGCGAAGGCAGCTCTTTGAATCATTCAGATTTTTTTGTAGTCGTTTTTTTAGCGGCCGGTTTCTTGGTGGCAGCGGCGGCCTTGGCTTTGGGTTCAGCCTTGGCAGGCTTTTCTTTCTTTTCTTTTTTTACGACGATTATTGGTGCATCTTCTTTGCGTTTTCTGGTTTTGCCATAAGAACCCATGGTGCGTTTTCCTTTTGTCGTTTTTTTGTCTCCTTTTCCCATAAGTATTTGTTTCTGATACGTGTACATTCAAAGTTATCAAACTTTTTTAAATTCATCGCGAAATTTTTGTGCAAGATGCGGTCCGCCATTTAAGATGCGCTCACACCAAGAAATTTTCAGGCGGGTTTGCTCTTCTTTGGACAATAGCCATTCGACCGAACTCGTTGCCAAGCGCGTCCGCAGTGCATTCAATACAAGTGCCGCCGAAACAGACAGATTAAAGCTCTCAGTGAAGCCGTGCATCGGAATGTGCAAAAGTTCATCGGCACCATGGAGCAATTCTTCAGAAATACCGTGTTTTTCAGCCCCAAAAAAAAGTGCAATGGGTTGAGTGAGGTCTATGGTTTGAGGTGTGACGGCTTTGTGGTGAGGTGAGGTGGCAACAATTTTATAGCCTTGGCCTTTGAGCAAGTCAATGCCATCAAATATTGGTTCAGGTGGGTTTTGATGCTGAACCACATCTAGCCAGCGCGCTGCACCTAATGCGATGTCTCTTTGGAATTCGTAAGTATTGTTCTTTTCAATGAGGTGTAATTCTTGAAAGCCAAGGCAATCCATCGTGCGCATGATGGCAGAAGCGTTGTGGTCTTGTTGGATGTTTTCGATCCCAACGACAAGATGGCGGCTGCGCTGCGCTGCAATGCGCTCAAACATACTGACTTTGTTGGGCGTTATGATTTTATAGAATTCGGCAAGTATGAAGTCGTTTTGGGTCATTCTACAAGCGTTTTATGCATCAAAAAGTGCTGAATTTCACCAAAGAGTAGGTGAGAAGGCGCGTCGAGTTGATAACCTAATTTTTGATAGAAAGGCAGTGCAATTGCTCTGGCGTGCAAGATGATTTGCACACAGGCGGCAGCTTTTGAAACGCTTTCCATTTCTTCCATGAGCGCCTTGCCAATGCCCTTTCCTTGCTGATTTTCAGCAACAGCCATAAACCTGATCTGTGCGGTTTGCGCACTAACGCTATCTAGCCGACCCACACCTGTGATGTGATTTTCGTCATTGAAAAATGCAAAATGTTGGTGGAGTTTTTCGTCAGCAGTTTGTTCGCTTCCAATGGCTTGACCCCATGGCGCGCGCAAGACGTCATAGCGCAGCTTGAAGTAAGCTTGCCATTCTGCATCAGTTTGAGGGCTGCGGATCATGCTTCAAATTTAAAAGCAATTTGCGAAACGCGTCGGGTATTTTGCCCATTGATTTGTTCTGCTTTGACCAAACTTAGGGCTTTCGCATCTGCAAAAACCTCATCTAGTGCCTTGATTTTAGCTACCGGAACGTTCAGTTCTAAGAGGGAAGAAATGATTTGAGCACTCGTTTTCATTGAAATGACACTTGCTATGTAATCAAAAAGCACCCCTCGGTTTTTTACTCTTTCCATATTGGAGCAAAAACGAGGGTCCTTGGCGAGTTCATTTAGTCCAAGGTAAGCAACTAGTTTGTCGAAATGTTGATCAGAGCCAATGGCAAAGGTGAGCAATTGCCCATCCTGGGTTTCAAAAATTTCGCCATAGGGAGCAATATTGGGGTGCAAACTACCAATGCGCTGTGGAACTTGTTGGGCCATCAGGTAGTTAGATGCTTGGTTGGCCAAACTGCAAATTGCAGCGTCGTACAATGAAACACTCACCACCTGACCCTTGCCTTGCTCGCGTTGCAAGAGCGCCAATAGCAAGCCTTCTTTGAGCTGATGAGCGGCAAGCACATCTATCAGTGCAACCGGCATTTTGATCGGGCCGCTTTCTGGAGTGCCGTTCATGGACATAAACCCCGTTTCTGCCTGTAAGATGAGGTCATATGCACTGCGGTCGTTGTCTGAGCCAAAACCAGTGATTTTTCCGATGAGTAAGCTCGGATTGATTTTCCAAAGTTCAGTAGGTGT
>JBIKZM010000082.1:0-6315 GCA_044354735.1 Crocinitomicaceae bacterium | reverse complement strand
GCCTCGGGTGAACGGCACCACGCAAAACGAACACATGTTGTCGCAACCACGCATGATGGTTACAAAAGCAGAAATACCGCCCTGATCCAAACGAACAGGTGAAATATCGGCGTAGGTTTCGTCTCTAGACAATAACACATTGACCGCTTTTTGACCTGTTCCTACTTCATCTATCAGATTGGGAAGATCGCGGTAGGCATCGGGGCCCGCCACTAAATCCACTAATTTTTCTTCTTCGAGTAAATTCTTTTTGAGGCGCTCGGCCATGCAGCCTAAAATACCGACAACCAACTCCGGATTGCGTTCTTTTTTGATTTTGAACTCCGTTAGGCGATTGCGAACGCGTTGTTCTGCGTTTTCACGAATAGAGCAAGTATTGATCAATATGACATCGGCGTCGTCGATGTTGCGGGTAGTTTGATAGCCTTGATCAGAAAGAATGGAAGCAACAACTTCGCTGTCTGAGAAATTCATCTGGCAGCCATAACTTTCGAGATATAGTTTTTTGGCGTCTGAATTGCCCTGAGCTGGCAAGTCGAGGGCAGTGCCTTGAAGTGCTTCGTCTATTACTTTGTTTTCGTATTCCATCGTTCGTATTGAACTGCAAAAATAAGGCAAATTCAAACTACTGACAAATTGGCAGCACAGTAAGTTGTGAAACTAAAAAAAAATATAACCATAGGTTAAGGAAAAATCTGCAGAAAAATGCAACTAACAAGTTGAGCTATGAACTGTTTTCCTTTTACATTTGTCCCCAAAATCTCCTTATGGCTAAAAATCTTGTTATCGTCGAGTCTCCTGCAAAAGCAAAAACCATCGAAGGCTACCTCGGCAAAGACTTCATTGTGAAGTCCAGCTATGGCCACGTTAGAGACTTAGCCAAAAAAGGCATCGCCATTGACATAGAAGCAAATTTTGCACCTCAATACGAAGTGAGCCCAGACAAAAAACAAATTGTCGCTGAACTTAAAAAATTAGCCAAAGCAGCCGACACCATCTGGCTCGCGACCGATGAAGACCGCGAAGGTGAAGCCATCTCTTGGCACTTATACGAAACCCTGGAGCTCCAAAAAAAGGACACCAAGCGCATCACTTTCAACGAAATTACCAAAACAGCCGTTGTACGCGCCATCGAAAATCCAAGGCAAATCAATCAAGAGCTCGTAGATGCACAGCAAGCCCGCCGTATCTTAGACCGCATTGTTGGTTTTGAACTCTCTCCAGTACTCTGGAAAAAAGTAAGGCCAAGCTTGTCGGCAGGCCGTGTACAATCTGTTGCTGTGCGGTTAATTGTAGAGCGCGAACGCGAAATCAATCAGTTCAATACCGAAGGATTTTACCGTGTTCAAGGGCAATTTTTAACGGAAAATGGCGTGCTCAATGCCGAGCTCAACCAACAACTTTCCGATAAAAAAGCAGCGCTGCAACTCCTCAACGAAGCGCAAACAGCCCATTTTACCGTAGAAGACGTTCAGCAGAAACCCGCCACGAAAAGCCCGGCAGCACCCTTCACCACCTCAACCCTACAGCAAGAAGCCAGTCTTAAGCTCGGTTTTTCGGTGAGCAAAACGATGAGTGTCGCCCAAAGACTTTACGAAGCCGGACACATCACCTACATGCGTACCGATTCTGTCAATTTATCGCAAACCGCAATTGATGCCGCACAAAACGCGATCAACAGTCTTTACGGTGCCGAATACTCCAAGCCAACCAAATATAGCACAAAGAGTGCCGGTGCACAAGAGGCCCACGAAGCCATTCGCCCCACTGACTTTACGCGTTCAAGCATTCAAGCCGAACGCGACGAAGAACGCTTGTACGAACTCGTTTGGAAACGCGGCATTGCCAGTCAGATGGCCCATGCGCAACTCGAAAGAACGACCATCAAAATCAAAGGACTGAGCAATACTTATTATTTCCAAGCCAAAGGTGAAGTCTTGATTTTTGATGGCTTTTTAAAAGTTTATTTGGCCTCAAGTCTAGACGACGAAATCGAAGAAAACAACGAAACAGAAGGCCTTTTGCCTAAAGTAACTGTGGGTGCTTCCTTGACACTACAACAAAGCACCGCAACGGAGCGCTTTAGTCGTCCGCCGTCGCGCTATGTAGAAGCCTCATTGGTCAAAAAACTTGAAGAATTAGGCATTGGCCGCCCTTCTACCTACGCGCCAACGATTTCCACAATTCAAAAACGCAATTACGTCGAGAAACAAGAACGCGAAGGCGCTATTCGCAAATATGCACAACTCATATTGGATCCGAACGGCATTCAAGAGATCGAAAAATCAGAAACCACAGGAAAAGAGAAAAACAAGCTGTCACCTACCGATATTGGTATTGTTGTCACCGACTTCTTGGTGGCTAATTTTGAACAAATCCTCGATTATCAGTTTACGGCAAAAGTAGAGGCCTCTTTTGACGAAATCGCCAACGGACAGCTCAACTGGACAGACATGCTGCAGTCTTTCTATGGTCCTTTTCATTCGACTGTAGAAAACACCCTCGAACACTCCGAAAGAGCCACTGGTGAACGCGAGCTTGGAACCGATCCAAAAAGCGGTCGCAAAATGATTGCACGTATTGGTCGCTTTGGGCCCATGATTCAAATTGGCGACGAAAAATCTGATGGCCTTAAACCACAATTTGCCTCTTTACAGAGCAACCAATCTATCAACAACATTACGCTTGAAGAAGCGCTCAAACTTTTTGAATTGCCGAAAGTACTCGGCGAGCACAACGAGGAAATCGTAAAGGTGAATATCGGTCGCTTTGGGCCATATGTACAAGTTGGGAAGCGTTTTTGCTCCATCCCAAAAGAAGAAGATCCAATGTCTATCAGCCTTGAGAGGGCCATCGAACTAGATGCAATCAAACAAGATGAAGCTGCAAAAGCAATCATTAAAACTTTTGAAGAAAACGCTGATGTGCAATTGCTCAACGGCCGTTACGGTGCGTATCTAAAGATTGGCAAAGACAACTTTAAACTGCCAAAAGACTGCAAACCAGAAACGCTGAGCCTAGCCGAGTGCATGGAAATTGCAGCCAATCAGCCAGTAAAAAGTGCGAAAAAACGCCCTATTCGAAAAAAATAACTATTATTGATTGAAAAATATCAAATGAACGGCAGTGTCAACAAAGTTATTTTAATCGGGAATTTGGGCAAGGACCCAGACGTCCGCCGCTTGGAAAATGGCGCAGTAGTAGCCTCATTTCCGCTTGCCACCTCAGAAAACTACACTGACAAACAAAGCGGTGAAAAGAAAGAAATTACCGATTGGCACGACATCGTTCTCTGGCGTGGGCTTGCTGAGGTTGCCGATAAATACCTGCGCAAAGGCAGTAAAATTTATGTCGAGGGCAAACTCAAAAAAAGATCCTGGACCGACAAAGAAGGTCAAATACGTTATGCAACTGAAGTCATAGGAGATGAACTCACCATTCTCACCCGCGCCGAGCAAACAGAGCGCCCCAGCAATTACAGCAACGAAGGAAAGCCCAACAACCCATCACCAATGAGCGGCCTTGCCTCAGATGCAGCCGACGACCTCCCCTTTTAAACCATGAACTCAGCAATAGAACCTCCGAGTCTCGAAGCATCGCTTTTTGATATCCATTTCCAAATTAGCGATGCAAGCTACCTTTACCTTTTGATCATCCTCTTGCTGCTTCTATTTTCAGCCTTCGCGTCGGGCTCTGAAAGCGCCTACTTTTCGCTCAAGCCCAAAGACAACGCAGCCCTTAAAGAGAATCCGTCACCAAGAGCCAAACTGATTTTAACGCTCTTGGCTAAGCCGCAAGAACTCTTGGCTACGATCCTCATTTTCAACAATTTTGTGAATGTTGGGATTGTTATTTTATCGTCCTTTATCCTGAGCGACCTATTTCCTTCGCAGGAAGGATTTAATTTATGGCGTTTTGTCATCGAAGTCATTGGTATTACCTTATTGATTTTACTTTTTGGCGAGGTCATTCCTAAAATATTTGCCAATCGCAATGCCTTAAAAGTAAGCTTGCTCGCGTCATACCCACTGCGCTTCATCAGTAAAATGCCTCCAGTTTCTTGGCTTAAACATATATTGGTTTGGGGTACAAACTTTATCCAGAAATTAGGCAATAAAGGCGCTACAATCAATCAAAACGAACTCGAACAAGCCGTCGCTTTGACTAAATCCGATGGCGGATCTATCGAGGAACATAAAATTTTAGAAGGCATCGTGCGCTTTGGTAAAACCGAAGCATCAGAGATCATGACCCCGCGCGTAGAAGTCGAAGATATAGACGCTGCAGATCCTTTTGATGTGGTTTTGAACAAAATTATCGAGGTTGGCTATTCGCGGATTCCCGTTTTTAGTGAAAGCCCGGACAACATCATCGGTATTCTTTACATCAAAGATTTGTTACATCATTTGGATCAACCTGCTCATTTTGACTGGACAAAAGTGCTGCGCAAGCCCTATTTTGTACCCGAAAACAAAAAAATAAACGACCTCTTGCAAGAATTTCGCAACATGAAAATGCACATGGCGATTGTTGTAGATGAATACGGCGGCGCGGGTGGTATCATTACCTTGGAAGATATTCTCGAAGAAATTGTAGGCGATATCACAGACGAATTTGACGACACAGAAATTCAATATACCAAACAAGCAGACAATACTTATCTATTTGAAGGGCGAACTTCTCTAAATGACCTACTCAAAATCATAGGAGAGCAGCATGAAGAAACCATTGAAGATGCTAGAGGAGAAGCCGAAACCTTGGGCGGTTTAGTGATTGAAGTGGCGGGAAGGATCCTTAAAAACAATGAATACATCGTGTTGGGGCCGCTCAAACTAATTGTAGAATCTTCGGACAAAAAACGCGTTAAATCTGTAAAAGTTTGCATTGATGAAAATTAAATTACTTCTCGCTTATTTGGGTTTATGGCTACTTGCCGCCTGTGGCGAATCCAACCCGGTTCCAAAACCGAGTGCTTTTTTACGCCCTGAGTTCCCGGCTCATGCCTACCGCAACTACACCAGCCCCAATAATTTTCATTTCAAGCTAGCGAATGCCTTTATGCCGAAGAAATTTTCGCAATCCAAAAACAACTACAGCGTACAAGAAATCGATCTAGGCCCGCTCAACGGGACCCTATTTTTATACTACTTGCGTTTTCCTTCCAAAGACTCACTACCCGAAATCATCAATTTTGCCAACGACAAAGTAGACGAGCACAAAATCATGGCCGATAAAATAGACTTTGAACAAATTATCGAGCCGCAAAAACGCGTATTCGGTACGTTTTTCGAACTCAAAGGAAATGTAGCCACCAATTTCCAATTTTACCTCACCGACTCCACCCAACACTTTCTGCGCGGGGAAATCTTGCTCAATTGCAGGCCTAATTACGACTCACTGCGGCCAACCTTACAATACCTGAAGTCAGATTTACAAGAACTCGTACATAGTTTTGAATGGAACTAAGCGGCAAGAATAGGGTGGTGCTTGCCTTCGGCTCTAATTTAGGAGACAAAGAAGCAAATATTCAAAAAGCCATCGACGCAATTTCAAAATCGTGTGGAAAGGTGGCCCAGGTCTCTCCCTATTACTACAGTGCTCCCGAAGGTTTTGTTTCGGAGAATGAATTTGTAAATGGTTGCCTACTTTTGTTGACCGATTTGAATCCGTATTTGCTGCTCAATGAATTAAAGTCGATTGAAAAAAAGCTGGGGCGCAGCAAGAATGCAGCGCAGTACGAAGACCGCTGTATTGATTTAGACATCATTTTCTACGAAAGCCTGTGTATTCAGAGCCCTGATTTACAAATACCTCACCCGCGTTATCAAGAGCGCGAATTTGTGTTGGTCCCGCTCCAATCATTGAAATTAGACTTTAATCCACTTTAATTTTTCAAAAATTCAAGATCTTAGACCTAAAAAATAAGGATGTTAAATATATTCCCTAATTTTGCTAGGAATCATAAAAATTGAACTCATGAATTTCACTCGCTTAAACGGAACCTTACTCATCGGAACTGCGGCTTTTTTTGTTGCTTCTTGCGATTTAGTAAAAGACATCACCTACAGTGTAAGCCCGAATCCACTAGAAATGCACGGCGATTCCGTGAAAGTAAGCATTACGGTCAATGTTCCTGAAAAAGGCATTCAAAAAAAGGCGAAAGCTGAAATCACACCAAAAATTGGCGCAACTGCAGTTGGCACCTGGTATATCAACGGCTCAAAAGTCACCGGAAACGGCACCACAATCGATTTCAAAACAGGTGGAACTGCAACTTTCGATCAAACTTTAGCCTACGACCCCTCAATGGAAGCA
>JBIKZM010000081.1:0-6334 GCA_044354735.1 Crocinitomicaceae bacterium | reverse complement strand
GCGAAGAAGGCAAGTTTTATTGCTGGACGCCTAGCGAAATTGAGCACTTATTTGGCGCGCAATCTGAACGCGTGAAACGCTATTACCACATCAATCAAACCGGTCATTGGGAAGAAGATAAACACATCCCGTTGCGCAAACATACCGATGCTGCATTTGCAAAATCTGAAGGCTTGACGTTAAGCGCTTGGTTGCAACAAAAAGCGCAGATCAATGATACTTTACTCAGCGAGCGCAGTCATAGAATCAGGCCCGGCCTTGATCACAAACTGTTAGTGAGCTGGAATGCGCTTACAGCCAAAGGCTTGCTAGAAGCTTACCGGGTTTTTGGCGAAGAGGCTTTTTTGCTCAGGGCCCTCAAAATACTCTCCTGGATTCGCCACATGCAATGGGATGGTAAACTCCTGTATCGTGTCAATACAAATGAGCAAAAAAGCGTGGCAGGTTTTTTAGAAGATTACGCGCACACTATAGAAGCGTTGAGTTTGGCATATCAGTGCACAGGTCAGCTAGATTTATTGGAATTTGCCAAAAATCTGACTCAAAAGGTGGAGGCCGAATTCCAGCATCCACAAAGCAAAATGTGTTATTTCACAGCTGCAGATTCAAAGCTGATCAGTAGAAACATGGAACTCCACGACAACGTACTTCCGGCGAGCAACTCGGTCATGGCGCACGCCTTTCTAACAATGGGTTTTTATTTTCAAAACCAAGACTGGACAAATAGCGCCCAACAAATGCTTCAAAATATGTACGACGGCATGGAGACCTACGGATCTGGGTATTCCAATTGGGGCTTGCTTTTATTCAGGCAGCTTCACCCTGAAAAGCATTGGCACGTGCTCACCAACGCAGCGCCAATGGAAGTTTTCCGAGCAACCAAACCAGTGGACTGCCTGCTTTCTTACCATCAAAGTTTGCCGTGCTCCGAAATATACACTGATGGTGCAATTTCGGTATGCGAATTTGGCAGCTGTTATCGGCCGGTTCAAACCCTAGATGAAGCGCTGTTGCTTTAGCTTAAATGATGATCGACTTGCGCGCAATTGCCCGTTTAGCGGCGGCAACTACATCTGGCGTATCGATGTGATATTTCGTCATGAGTTCCATTGGTGTGCCGGACTCACCGAAAGTATCATTTACAGCCACGTATTCTTGCGGTACAGGATACTGGCGGCTCAATACTTGAGAAACAGCTTCACCTAAACCACCGTTCATCATGTGCTCCTCTGCCGTGACTACACAACCTGTTTTGCCTACAGACTTTAAAATAGCCGCAGCATCGAGTGGTTTGATGGTATGCATATTGATGAGCTCGACAGAAATGCCAATAGCGCGCAATTCTTTGAGTGCTTCTATTGATTTCCAAACCATATGGCCACAAGCAATGATAGTGACGTCCGTACCTCCTGCTAAAACATCTGCTTTACCAATCACAAATTCAGCATCTGGTTTCACAAAAATAGGCATCACGGGGCGGCCAAAACGCAAATAAACTGGGCCTTCGTGTGCTGCAATGGCGATGGTAGCTTGTTTGGTTTGGTTGAAGTCGGCAGGTACGATAACCGTCATGTTGGGCAACATGCGCATCATGCCGATATCTTCGAGTACTTGGTGCGTTGCGCCGTCTTCACCGAGTGTAAGACCTGCGTGTGAAGCACATATTTTCACATTCTTTTTGGAATAAGCCACCGACTGACGGATTTGGTCGTAAACGCGGCCAGTAGAAAAGTTGGCAAACGTACCGGTGAATGGAATTTTACCACCAATGGTCATGCCGGCTGCCAAACCGATCATGTTGGCCTCTGCGATACCTGCTTGAAAGAAACGCTCAGGGTGCGCCTTTTGAAATGCATCCATTTTAAGAGAGCCGGTCAAATCTGCGCAAAGGGCAACTACATTGGGGTTTTGCTCGCCAAGTACAGCTAAACCTTCGCCAAATCCTGAACGCGTGTCTTTGTTTCCGAATACTTCAAATTCCATTTTTATAGAGTTAAATTAGTGATTTTAAGAGCTGTAATAGTAAATTTCCTTTCTTTGGTGTAGGTGCTTGAGCGCTGGGCTATTTCGCGATAAACTACTTTAAAATTGCCGGGTTGCAGGTGAATGTTGCCCGCATTTTGATTGAATTTAAGGTCGCAAACCCACTCCCACTGGCCAGGGTTGCGTTCATAAAACACTTGGCCAACAATACCTTTTGGCAACTGATATACAAATTGACCCGCGGCGGCAATATCGATGCTTGTCGTTTTTGATTGCTCAATTTTGACTTCTTTGTAGGTACGCGGTAGCGTTAAGATTTCTAAATGATAAGTGCCCACCAAATACTTTTGAATATCGCCGAGTTGCTGAACGTGAAGTGTTTTGCCGCCTTCTGTTTGGAGCACTCTCGTTTCTACTTTGCTGCCTTCTGGGGATTTTACGGAGGTCACTTTGAGCTGCCCCTGCCCTGCTGCCAACTGAATGGTATTGTGCGTGTGCGGAATGATGGAAATATTGTTTTTAGAAATTGGCGGCACCGTGGCCACGCGCAAATCATAACGCAAAGAGGGGTCAAGTACCAGCGTATCTGGCAAGCCTTTGCGGTTGAGTGTATGAACGAACGTGTATTTTAAATTGGAAGTGCCCGCCTCGTACAAGAACATACTGACGTCTGTTTCAAGTGGTTTGGCCTCGACCGTATTGAGATTGATTTGGACACTTGTATTTAAAAGTGCTTTGGACAAAATATTGGACAGCACGTTTTCAAAAGCGGCCTTGCTCTCGGCATCGGTGTAGCTGCCAATGCAGTCAAATTTGTCGAGGTAGCTGAGGTCCATGCCGAGGCCAATGACAAATGGCGTGACTTTAACACCTTTGTCTCGGAGTTTGCGCGCAACAATACACGGATCGTTGTCACAAGACTCTAAACCATCGGTGATGAGAATAATGAAGTTTCGAGCGAGGGTATCGGGGAAATCAGCAGCCGATGCCTCTAAAGAACGGGCAATTGGCGTGGCACCTTTGGCTTGCAGGCCTTTGATCTTGGTTTTGATCGGGTCGATATTTGAAGGGCCAAAAGCCACTTCTAATTTGGTGTCTTGGCAGTCTTGAAATGTATTGGTAACATTTGATTGGTGGCCATAAACCCGCAGGGCAAGCTCTAGATTTGGGACGCCGCGCAAACTTTCCACGCTTTTGCTCAGTACTTCTTTGGCGGCAGCCATGCGCGTTTGGTTATTCCAGTCGAGATTCATGGAGTTGGAGGCATCCAAAATAAAAAGGATGCGCGTAGTGGTTTGGGCCCAGCCAAAACTGAAGTATATCAGAAATATGAGCGCCCAAATTGCTTTCACTAGTAGTCTCCGAGGGTTTCTGGTAGTTGGTCAAGCGCTACCTGAAGTTGCTCAGGGTTGGGGGCAACGCCGTGCCATTTGTGCGAGCCCATCATGTAATCGACACCTTGGCCCATTTCTGTTTTCATGATAATAACGACTGGCTTGCCTTTGCCTGTTAGGGCTTTAGCTTGTTGCATGGTGCTGCGGATGCTATCAAAATCGTGGCCGTCCATGTGCAGGACTTCCCAACCAAAAGCCACCCATTTTTGTTGGAGGTCACCGAGAGAAAGTACTTCTTCTACATCGCCATCAATTTGGCGGCCGTTGGCGTCTATAGTGGCGATAATGTTGTCTACTTTATTGGCTGCAGCATACATGGCTGCCTCCCAAATTTGGCCTTCTTGCAGTTCGCCGTCGCCGTGTAAAGTATAAACCAAAGTTGTGTCCTGGTTGAGTTTTTTGATTTGTGCGGCACCTAGCCCAACAGAAAGCCCTTGCCCAAGAGAGCCCGAGGCCATGCGAATACCTGGCAAGTTTTTGTCGGTTGAAGGGTGGCCCTGGAGGCGCGCGCCCAATTTGCGAAATGTGCCAAGTTCAGCTGCTGGAAAATAACCTGCTCTGGCCAAAACACTGTACCATACTGGTGAGATGTGGCCGTTGGATAAAAAGAAAAGATCTTCGTTTTTGCCGTCCATTTGAAAATCAGCCGCATTGTGCTGCATTTGCTCAAAGTATAAATACGTAAGGAAATCAGTACAACCAAGTGAACCCCCCGGGTGCCCTGAATTGACGGCCGAAACCATTCTGACGATATCTCTTCTTACTTGTGAGGCAATGCCTGCCAATGCTGTGTTTTCCATGATAAAATAGTGTACTTTTCGTGTTACAAAGCTACGTTTTATTAACTTAGCCTTAGATTTAAAACTTTGAACATTTGATGCAACTTTTCAACGAGAAGTTACGTCCTCAACCGAATTCTACGCCCTATGAAACTATTTTACACCCTATTTTTCGCGCTTTTGAGCCTTTCTAGCTGGTCTCAAACCCTCGAAACACAGCTTAGCAAAAGTTATTCCAAAGAAGAAATTGCCCAGTTCAAAGCTGAAAATTCCTTGCCTTTGTACGTCTATGCAATTGAGCACGCTTGTTACCTCATCGATAAACCGCAAGGCAAAGACGTTTCAGGCTTTCCAACGCTAAAAGTAAATGGCGAAACCGTACCCCTAGACTTCACCTATTTCCAAATCAAACTCACTGACCGCACGCAATATTTCCAAATCGAAGGCAGTGCCCGCATTTTAGTGGTCAAGTCTAAAAATGTCCTCTCTTTAGAAATGAAAAATCAAAAACCATGAAGCATTTCTTACTCAGTATAATCCTACTATTTGGTCTTATTTCAGGCCTCAACGCACAAGTCACCCTCACTTTAACAGGGCCTGACTACGGGCAAACCAACCCGCTCAACTGCTCGGGAATTGTACCAACTGGCGGTACCAACTTCATAGATGGTGCGGGTAATTACGCCCCCAACATGAACGAAACGCTAGTGCTTTGCCCTGACCTAACGCAAGGTTCAAAGGTATCGATTGCCTTTGCCACCAACATCGGTTTTGAATGGGATGTCCACCCGACCGACACACTTTATATTTACGACGGGCCGTCAACTGCTTCGCCTTTACTCGGTGCCTACAACAACGGAACCAACCCTGTAGGGCTTTATGCGCAGGCGTCTTGGAACAATCCAACCGGCTGTCTCACACTGCGTTTCAAATCAAATGGTGCCAATGAAGGCACTGGTTGGGTGGCAAACGTTGCTTGTGGCAATCCGCCTCAGCCAATTATTGCGCATGTAGAAGCCTTCAAAAACGGCGGTGGCGCCAACATCATGAATCCTATAGACACCGGTTTTGTCGACCTCTGTCCTGGTGACAGCGTCTTGCTCAAAGCGCTACCGGCATTTCCTCATTCCTTAGAAAACACCAACACAGGTTATTCACAAACAAATGCCAACTGTGCTTTCGTCTGGACCATCGGCGGTGTTGGGCAATTCACCGGAGACCAAATTTGGTTTACGCCAACAGCCAACACGGGTTATTACGTAGACCTCGGTGTTACCGACCAATTTCCACAGACCATTCACTCTAATTTTAAAGTGCGCGTTTCTATTCCTCCGATTTTTGCCGGAACTGGCCCACTAGAAGACACCGTTTGTTTGGGTCAAAATTCTTACCTCGTAGGTGGGGTTACACAGCAAGATACCGTTGGTATTGAAATCCCTGGCGGCACCTTTCAAATTGGCGGCACTTTTGCCGGCCTTACTTTCTTGCCAGACGGCGCAGGGCAAATGTACCAAACCTCTATCCCGATGTCTGGCTTTGACTCTACGGCTGTCATTACTTCAGGTGCCGATATCGAACAAATTTGCTTGGATATCGAGCACTCTTACATCGGCGATATCGAAATTGCGCTCACCTGCCCCAATGGCACTACCGTATCTCTGATGAATGCCTATAACCAAACCCCATTTGGCTGGACCGAACTCGTACCTGGAGGTTGTGGCAATGGCATCAGTACTTTCTTAGGTAACGACACCGACATCGACGGCGGCAACCCCGGTTCTCCTGTCTGGAGCTATTGCTTCTCTACTACCAACAATACTTTCAATACTATTTGTGCTGAAAATGCTGCAGGCAATACCATCATCAACGACTACGGCTTTCCTTCTATGAATCCGAATGGCGTATACCTCCCCGACGGCGATTTCAATCAATTTGCAGGCTGCCCTATCAATGGCAACTGGACTATCTCTGTCCAAGACAACCAAGGCATCGACGACGGCTATATTTTCTCTTGGGGAATCTACTTCAACGCCTCTCTCTATCCAGAAAGCGAAGGTTATCAAAATTATGTGTTTACCGAAGGTTGGTTGTCTGATCCCACAATTATCTCTGGTCAGAACGATACCCTTATTGTGATCCAACCTAGCGCTCCAGGCATCACCAATTACACCTACAACA
>JBIKZM010000080.1:0-6342 GCA_044354735.1 Crocinitomicaceae bacterium | reverse complement strand
CTCAACGCCCAAAAAGCACAAATTACCTCTTTATTGCAAAAACTCGACCGCTCCAAAATGACCGCTCGAGAATTAGTCAAAGCCCGAAAAGAAAATGAAACACTGCGCTCGATTATGCGCAGCTATGCACGCACCATAGATTCTTTAAACACCCTCAATATCGATTTAGGAAGCCGTTTAGAAGAAACCAACGTAAAGCTATCCACCACCACCAATGAAAGAGATACCTATCGCAAGCAAGCTGAAGAATCGCAACAACAAGTTAAAAAAGGAAGCAAATTACAAGCCTATGGCATTCAATCGGAAGCGCTCAAACAGCGTCTAAATAATTCAATGGATGTCACTGACCGCGCTAAAAATGCAGTGCAATTCCGCAGTAGTTTTACACTATCTGAAAACCCCCTCGCTGCTACCGGTCGTAAAAGCGTTTACCTCCAAATTATTGCACCAGACGGAGATATTCTACAAGGCAGTAGTAATTTTGTAACCGAAACAGAAAGCGGAACAGTGGCTTATTCTCAACGCAAAGAAGTAGATTATCAAAACCAAGCGCTCGACCTAACCATTTACTATGAGCTCAAAGGAGAAGCCGCAGCCAAAGGCGCTTACAAAGTCAGAATTTATTGTGATGGTTCATTAATCGGAACAGACAGCTTTACTTTAAAATAAGAATGGACGCACCACACGACGACGGTTTTGTTTTAAACGAAATAACCGAATCAGGCATCGGGATCATCACTTTTGGGCACCCTATGAGCAATGCTTTACCTGGCCATATCCTTCAAACTTTGGCAGATACCATTACAAAAATAGCCGCGGATGAACGCACAAAAGTTCTAGTGCTCCAATCACAAGGAAGTAAAGCTTTTTGCGCTGGGGCCAGTTTTGACGAACTCATGAGCATCCAAGACCTCGATTCTGGCCTTGAATTTTTCTCGGGCTTTGCCAAAGTGATCAACGCCTGTAGAAAAGCACCAAAACTTATCATCGGACGCGTTCAAGGACGCGCGGTTGGCGGGGGCGTGGGTCTTGCCTCAGCTACTGACTACTGTTTGGCCACCACCAAGGCAGATGTTAAGCTATCTGAACTCGCTGTAGGAATCGGGCCTTTTGTAGTTGGGCCTGCAGTAGAAAGAAAAATTGGTTTATCTGCCATGAGTGAGCTTGCCATTAACGCCTCAGAATGGCGCAGTGCACAATGGGCCAAAGAAAAAGGACTTTACACCGAAATTTTCGAAGATGAGCAGCATTTAGATGCCGCCATTCAAACGCTCAGCACCAAGCTAGCGCAGTCCAACCCCGAAGCCATGAGTGAACTCAAAAAAATCTTCTGGCAAGGTACCGAAAACTGGGATGATTTACTCTTACAAAGAGCGGCCATCAGCGGGCGTTTGGTCTTGAGTGAATTTACTCGAAACGCGATTTCAGCCTTCAAAGCAAAATAATCTCATATTTTTTCTGCTTTTCGTTTGTAAATAAACACAATAGTTGTATCTTTGCACCCCTAAATTTAGGGTAATTAAGTTTTTTATTTAATAGAAAGAACCGTGAACACATTAAGTTACAGAACGTTAGCTGGTAATACCGAAACTGCCGATAAAAAATGGTTTGTTGTGGATGCTGAAGGTCAAACAGTCGGACGTTTGGCGAGTAAAGTTGCCAAAGTCATCCGTGGAAAATACAAAACCTGTTACACGCCGCATGCGGACTGTGGTGACAATGTGATCGTTATCAACGCGGAGAAAATCGCCTTTTCAGGGACTAAACTCCAAAATAAAGAATACGTTCGTTTCTCTGGTTATCCAGGTGGTCAGCGTTTCACGTCAGCTGAGAGCATGCTCAAAAATCATCCTGAGCGCCTCATCGAAAAGGCAATTAAAGGTATGCTTCCAAAAAACACACTTGGTCGCAAGCTTTATACCAACCTCAAAGTTTACAAAGGTGCTGCTCACAGCCACGAGGCACAGCAACCAGAATTATTGAATCTTGATACCCTCAAATAAATCGTATGGAAGTCATTAATGCATTAGGAAGAAGAAAAACAGCGGTTGCCCGCGTTTATTTAACTAAAGGGAAAGGTAAAATCTCAATCAACAAGCGCGAGATGAACGAATTTTTTCCAATTGACGTTCTTCAAGCCAAAGTTCACCAACCATTTACACTTACCGGAACAGCAGGTCAGTACGATGTCAAAGTAAACGTTGTTGGCGGTGGTATCAACGGTCAGGCAGAAGCTGTGCGTTTGGGTATCTCCCGTGCACTTGTTGAAATATCTGCAGACTACAAACCAATGTTAAAGTTGGAAGGCCTCATGACACGTGACCCACGTATGGTAGAACGCAAGAAGCCAGGTCAGCCAAAAGCAAGAAAGAAATTCCAGTTCTCCAAGCGTTAATCCGCTACCTGGACTGTTTAGCATCCAAGCATTGGAGCACTTGCCTATCGGCCCCTTCAATGTTGCTTTTTTAATTAGGAACGTAAACAAAAACACAATATGTCTAAATTAACTTTTGAAAACCTACTCGACGCCGGTGTACATTTCGGTCACCTCAAGCGCAAGTGGAACCCAGCAATGTCTCCTTACATCTTCGAAGAGAAGAAAGGCATTCACATCATTGACCTCAACAAAACACTCGTTCACCTAGACCACGCATGTGCTGCCATGAAGCAAATTGCTAAATCAGGTAAAAAAGTACTTTTCGTTGCGACTAAAAAACAAGCCAAAGAAATCGTGTCCGAACGCGTAGCAGCTGTCAACATGCCGTTTGTAACGGAGCGTTGGTCAGGTGGTATGTTGACCAACTTTCAAACGACACGCAAGTCTATCCGCAAAATGACACTCATCGACAAAATGAAGTCAGACGGTACTTGGGACACCCTCAACAAACGCGAGAAATTATTCAAAAGCCGTCAGCGCGAGAAACTCGAGAAAAACTTTGGTTCAATTGCAGACATGACGCGTCAGCCAGCTGCAATTTTCATCGTAGATATCCTTAAAGAACACATCGCGCTTGCAGAAGCACGTCGTTTGAATATCCCGACGTTTGCTATGGTAGATACCAACTCCAATCCTAAATTGGTAGATTTCCCTATCCCTGCCAACGACGATGCTACTAAATCTATCACCTTGATCCTCGACGCTATTTGCGCTGCCATCAAAGAAGGTTTAGAAGACCGCAAAACTTTGAAGACTACAGATAAAGACGAAGCAGAAGTTGCTGTTGAAGTTCCAGCTAAAGCGAAAGCCGAAGATGCTGTTCAAGTTTCAGCTCCAGCGAAAGCCGAAGTTGCTGTTGAAGCTACAGTTGAAGTTCCAGCTGAAGCGCAAGCCGAAGTTGTTGCTGAAGTTCCAGCTGAAGCGCAAGCCGAAGTTGCTACTGAAGCCCCTGCTGAAGCTGAAGTTGCTGATGAAACTACAGAAAGCGCAGAATAATTCACCAATAAACTCAAATAAAATGGCTATCACAGCTGCAGACGTAAACAAATTGCGCCAACAGACAGGCGCAGGCATGATGGATTGTAAAAACGCATTGGTTGAAGCCAATGGCGATTTTGAAACAGCCATCGATAATCTTCGCAAGAAAGGTCAAAAAATCGCTGCCAAGCGCGGTGGTAACGACGCCAAAGAAGGCCTCATTATGGCACAGTCCACTACTGATGGTAAAGCAGGTGTTATTCTTGCCCTCAACTGCGAAACTGACTTCGTTGCCAAAAACGACGGTTATGTTGCATTTGTACAATCTTTAGTTGATCTCGCACTTAGCAATTTGCCCGAAACTGCAGAAGACTTGAAAGCATTAGCTTACGACGACAGACTTTCAGTTGAAGAAAAAATCATTGAGCAAGTTGGTGTCATCGGTGAAAAATTAGATTTATCTGCTTACGCAGTTGTTCGCGGTGAAAACGTTGTTGCTTACAACCACCCAGGTAACCAATTGGCAACGCTTGTTGGCCTAACTGTTGCTGGTGAAGAGGTTGCTGAGGCTGGTCGTCAGGTGGCTATGCAAATTGCAGCTATGGCTCCAATCGCTGTAGACAAAAATGGCGTAGACGAACGCACCATCGAGCGCGAAATCGAAATTGGTAAAGAATTGGCTATCCAAGAAGGCAAACCAGTCGATATGGCTGAGAAAATCGCTTTGGGTCGCTTGAATAAATTCTTCCAAGAAAACACTTTACTTAGCCAAGCATTTGTCCGCGACAACAAACTCACAGTAGAACAATTCTTAAACAGTACTGCTAAAGGTCTTACTGTTTCTGAATTCAAACGCTTCTCTTTGAGCTAAGAAATCATATATTTTTTAAAAAGCTATCGAAATCGGTAGCTTTTTTTTTACCCCAAACTCAAATAAACACGATTCCTAGTATATTTGTCTTGCATATGAAATACAAACGCATCCTTCTTAAACTTTCAGGTGAGTCTCTCATGGGAGACAAACAATTTGGTATAGACAACACACGCATTAGTGCCTATGCCCATCAAATCAAAGAACTCAATGAAGCAGGTGTTGAAATCGCAATTGTTATTGGTGGCGGAAACATTTTCAGAGGTGTTCAGGCAGAACAAGGCGGTATGGACCGCACGCATGGCGACTACATGGGCATGCTTGCGACCATGATCAATTCTATGGCGCTCCAATCTGCACTTGAATGCGTTGGCGTTACTACGCGTTTGCAATCAGCCATTGAAATGAATGAAATTGCAGAACCGTTCGTGCGTCGAAGAGCCATGCGCCATCTAGAAAAAGGGCGTGTTGTTATTTTTGGAGCCGGTACCGGTAACCCATTCTTTACCACTGACTCTGCTGCCTCTTTGCGCGCTATCGAAATCAATGCAGAAGTTATTCTCAAAGGCACTCGCGTCGATGGCATCTATACCGCAGACCCCCTCAAAGACAGCAGCGCAATCAAATTTGACCAAATTTCATTTGACGAAGTCTATGCCAGAGGACTCAATGTCATGGACATGACCGCATTTACCCTTTGTAAAGAAAATAATTTACCCATCATCGTATTTGACATGGATACCCCCGGCAATTTACGCAAGTTAATGGAAGGAGCGCCTGTCGGAACTTTAGTTTGCGCATCATGACAGAAGAACTCACAATGATCTATGACGAATTCAAGGAAGCCAATCAAAAATCCTTGGTTCACCTCGAAAACGAACTCATTAAAATACGTGCAGGAAAGGCCAGCCCCGCAATGCTCAATGGTGTAATGATTGAGTATTATGGCTCCATGACTCCCTTGCAGCAGGTAGCAAACGTCAATACCACTGACGCACGCACCATCATTGTGCAACCCTGGGAAAAGCCCTTGCTCAACGACATCGCCAAAGGCATCATCAATGCCAATCTTGGCCTCAATCCGCAGAACAACGGCGAACAACTTATCATTACAGTTCCGCCACTCACAGAAGAACGCCGTCGCGATTTAGTAAAGCGTGCCAAAACAGAGGCAGAAAATGCCAAAATTGGTGTGCGCAACAATCGCAAAGATGCCATAGACATGATCAAAGACCTTAAAAACGAAGGCTTATCTGAAGACATGGTCAAAGTAGGTGAAGAAGAAGTTCAAAAAATCACCAATAATTACATCAAAAAAGTAGATGAATTGCTTGATGTCAAGGAGAAAGACATCATGACCATCTAAAGCAAGGCCATTACTTCTTGTTTGGTTGGCTTGGCTAGCAAGGTCAGTTTTTGTTGGTGTAAAACCAGCATAGGAATGTCCTTTTGCAAGCACAAATCGATGTCATGACTCGAAAAAACAGCACAGCGCTCAGGTTTTTGCTGCACCCAGTATTGGAGTTGATCTAGCAATAATTCCCGATTGAAATAATCCAAAAAGGAGGCGGGTTCGTCTAGAACCATCAATGGTGTATCCTGAACAATAGCACGCGCCAAACTAGCGAGTTGACGCTCGCCGTCGCTTAACTTGCGGGTATCCTTATGGGCTAAGTCGCTTAAGTTGAGCGCTTGGAGCACCTTATCTACAAATTGTAAATCTGTTGCCTGCAAACGGCCAAAAGCACCCAAATGCGGAACGCGCCCAAGCGAAACATATGCATGTAGCGTCAAGGCCTCTACCCCAGCAAACATGCTCGCTACATAAGACACCTGCGTTGCACGCAGCACGGCATTTTTTTGCAGCTCTTCCAATGAAAATGCGCCAACAGAAATGCTGCCCGCTCGCAAAGGCAATTGCCCGATTAAAGATTGCAGTAGCGTAGATTTTCCAGATCCGTTTCGACCAATGAGCGCGTAAATTTGCCCTGCAGGAAGTGCTAATTGCGCGATGTCAATGAGTGTAGATTGATACCCGACTTGTGCTTGTTGAATA
>JBIKZM010000079.1:0-6391 GCA_044354735.1 Crocinitomicaceae bacterium | reverse complement strand
CACTCATTTGTGGTTGGAGGTCGTAGGTAGCTACTTTAGGTGAGGATATGAGCAATCGTTCTTCGTGCGCAAACGCCGCTTCGCGTCCGCCATTGAAAAAGAAAGTGACATGTGGATACTTCTCCGTTTCGGCAATGCGCACTTGCGCACAACCGGCATTGGCCACCACCTCTCCTAAGGTCAGCTGCAGATTGTCTTTCTCGAACAAGACCTGTAGCCCCTTGAATTGCTCGTCGTATTTGGTCATGGTGCAAAAATGGAGGTCGAGTGGCACCATGTTGTATGCTGGAAAGGCTTCTTGTGTGAGTACGGTAGTGATTTCGCGTGGGCGGTCTGTTCTGAAATTGAAACTGATCACTACATCGCCTTTGGCAATACAGCCCTCAGCATCTATGAGGTGAGGTAAGATAAACTCATCGGTTATTGCTTGGGCATAAGACGCCGCAACGGCTTCACTAGCACTGTTTGCTTTTGGGCCCTCACCATTGACCATTAGGTGATAAGCTTTGGCAACGCGCTCCCAACGCTTGTCTCGGTCCATAGCATAATACCGACCAATAACGCTCGCTATTTTACCCTTATTTTGGCCAAGAACGGTTTCAAGTGCTTGCATGCAACCCAAACCACTTTTTGGATCGCAGTCGCGGCCATCGGTAATGGCATGCACATAATATGAGCTGAGCCCCTGTGCATTGGCCATTTCACACAAAGCGTGCAGGTGCGCTTGTGAACTATGTACACCACCGTCTGAAACCAAACCCATGAAGTGCAATTTTCTTCCTTCTTCTTTGGCTTTTTGGAAAGCAGCAACGAGGACCGGATTGTGTTGCAGTTCGCCTTCGCGGATACTTTTGTTGATTCTTGTGAGTTCTTGGTAAACCACCCGTCCAGCGCCAATATTCAGATGCCCAACTTCTGAGTTGCCCATTTGCCCTTCAGGCAAGCCTACGGCCTCACCAGACGTTTGTAAGGTTGCATTTGGATACTTGGACATCAAGGAGTCGAAAAACGGCGTGTTGGCGTTGAAAATGGCGTCTGAGTTGCTTTGGTCTCCGAGTCCCCAGCCATCGAGGATAATCAGGCCTACTTTATTGTTCATAGGGGTAAAATTAGCTCAAAAATACTGCCTGTGGGTATATTTTCAATGCAGCGTATTTTGCCGTTATGAAGCCGCAGGTATTCAGCTACAATATATAAGCCAAGCCCACTTCCTGCTTGTTTTCTGGTTTCTTCAGAACCTATTCGATAGAATTTTTCAAAGATGAGCATGCGCTCGGCGGGGTCAATACCTGGCCCTTCATCTGCAATTTTGATGGTGACAACCCGGTCTAGTTTTTCTATCTGAATTGAGATTTGTTGTTGCGTGCCGCCATATTTGATTGCGTTTTCTAGCAGATTGATCAATATGGTTTCTAACATATTTTGGTCGACAGCAGCAAATAGTGTTGTTGGCCCTTTGAAGTCAATGAGGGAAGTATGGTATCTTGATTGGTACCTTTCTTTGAGCGTATGAATGAGCCCTACTAAATCGGTATTTTGTTTTTGAATGGCAAACAACTTGTTTTCAGCGCGCGAAGCGTTTAGGATATTTTCGATGAGCTGGCTCAGCCGTTCGTTTTCATGCAGCGCGCCATCCAGTATTTTTTCTTTTTTGTCTGCGGGTAAATCATGTTTTTGCAGGGTTTGAATATATAATTTCAGTGCCGCAATTGGTGTTTTGAGTTCGTGTGTAACCGTCAATAAAAAATTTTGTTGCTGTTGCTGAAAGGCAAGTTCTTTAGAAATAGACCTGCGAATGCGGTAAATGCCAAAAGCGAGAATGACCAAAAAAACCGCGCCTTCGCCAAAGACCATCCCTACGCGCTTGGAGAGCTGCGCATCTTGTTGTGGAATATGTGAACTCAACTGAATAAGATGATATCCCCACCAAATAAATTGGATAATGACATAAGCACCAAGAAAATAAAGCCAATAGGCTGATTTACTTTTTTTAAGCATTTGATCAGTCTTTGCCCTTCTTGAAGATATTACCTACCTCTCGCCCAATTTTTTGTATGGTTTCTACTCCTGCAACAAGTGGTGCAGAGTTGATATCGTCGTAACTAGAAAAACCAGGATCGTTGCCGATAGACCCTGGGTAAATGAGCAAATAGTCTTGTTGCTCAAAAGCAAGGCTCATGTTCTGAATAATTTGGTCTATTTGTGAATCGTATGAAACACTTCCTGTTCTGCAGGCGACGATGCAAATGAGGTCACTAGTTTTCTTTTGATAAGTTGGGTAAAAGTTATCGAGACTTCCAATTTCATGAAGTTTGAGTTCTGCCTCCACTTTATTGGCTTGTGCTACCTTTTCTAAGCGCTCGAAGGAGGAGGAACTACCGTAATAATGGAATGGTATTTTCAGTTCTTTAGCTAGTCTAAGTAAGCGCTCTGACCACAATACAAAGGTTTGCTCTAGCTCTGCTAACAATGGAGCCATAACTACAATACGTTCATAAGAAACACTGGCTTGTTCAAGTGAACAAAAGAAGATGGTTTTTTGGCAGCTAGACATCAAGTGTTCGCGGTCATCGCCAACCATACGTTTGATAATATTGGTGTTTGAAGAGTCGTTTACCAATACAATATCGGCAACTAATTCTTTTGAAACCCTTGAAATCCCTGAGGATAAATTGTGGTCAATTGTGGCAATCGTATTTAACTTAGATTCATGGCCTGAGTAATGCTTGATGATTTCTTCAAGAGATTTTCTTGATTTGCGTATCATGCGCTCGGCATTTTCATTATCTGGATAAACGCTAACCACTGAAATAGGATTGATGACTTGCGGGTCCGAAACCATAAGTGCAAAATCTAGCAGCCTTTCATTGCCTTTGAGTTCATTCAAGGAGACCATCAGGTGTTTGTTGCGCAACTTCATTTCGTTGTCTTCAACATCGCTGTTTTCTGAAATATCTAGTAATAAGCGTTTACCGGTATTCTCTGTAACAAACGATGAAGTCATGCTTGTAAATAAAATAAGCAATACTGTACCATTGACAATATTTAAGCTTAGAATTCCGTCACCATCATTGTACCCGACCATGATGATCGCTAATGTAGCAGCTGCATGCGCCGTACTGAGTCCAAAAATCATTTGGCGTTCATTCCGACTTAGTTTAAAAATCAGCTGGGTAGCTAGCGCGGCCAGCCATTTGGAAAAGATGGCAAAAGAAGTTAAAACAGCGGCAATTGTCAAAGGCCAAGAGCCTTGGAAGAAGGCGCGGTAATCTACAACCATTCCAACGAATATCAAGAAAAAGGGAATAAATAAAGAGTTCCCGATGAAGTCAATGCGATTCATGAGGGCGGAGTGGTGGGGAATCAATTTATTGAGTACCAATCCAGCCACAAATGCACCTATAATGTGTTCAACACCCGCTACTTCAGCAAGGAATGCAGCAAAGAACACAACCGATAAAACAAAAATATACTGTGAAGTCTTTTCACTATCGAGTTTGCTAAAAAACCATCTGGCAATTCTTGGGATCACTAAGAACATGATGAGTGAAAACATCAAAAGTGAGGTCAAAAGACGCATCCAAAAACTGAAATCAAGCTGCCCCTTGGAGGCACTTGATATGATCGCTAAAATAATCAAAACCGCAGTATCGGTTAAGATGGTGCCACCTACAGTAATGGCCACTGCCGGGTGCTTAGTGAGTCCGAATTTACTTACGATAGGATAGGCTACTAGCGTGTGAGTTGAAAACATACTAGCGGTTAACAATGCAGCTAATGGGGAGAGGTGGAGCACCTCCGTACACAACGGATATCCTAGTGCGAGGGGAATAATAAATGTCAGAAATCCGAAACCTAAACTTTTGTGAAAATAACGCTTAAACTGCCTTAAATCGAGTTCCAGGCCCGCCATAAACATTATATAGAGTAGGCCAATAGTTGCAAACAGCTTGATGCTTCCCTCAGCTTCCATGGTGCGCTCACCAATTAAGCCAAGACCATTTGGCCCAATTAATACACCCGAAATAATCAAACCAATAATTCCAGGAATTTTCATTTTACGCAGCACAATTGGCGACAGTAAAATGATAAAGAGGAGGATGGAAAAAACCAACACCGGATTCTTCAGTGGCAAATGAAATGCTTCAATCAGGTGTTGGAAAAAATAGCGCATCTTAAAATTATTGCATCATGCGATTGGTGTCTGTGCTTTGCCCAGGGGTGGTGAGGGAATTCACATCGATATTTGTGGGTTCGCTCGGTAGGGTATTGCGGCTCACGACAGGTGCTTTAACGAGGCCGTGGTGTTCGGCTAAACCACCCATGTACAATTGCAGATTTGCCAAGCGATTGGTATACAAGCCGTCGCCCGCCTCGCCATTTTCTGAGGCCAAGGCATCTAAACCACTGTAGATGCGGGGCAATACTTTTTTGTAAAGCACTTGTACCGTACGATCGAGTTCTCTGGAGAAGCTTGTTGATTTCATGCCCGACATTTGCTCTTTCGCTGTTGTGCGCATCTTTAAAAGTGCATCTGCAACGGCAATGAGGTCTTCAGCGTTTTCTTCGTTTCCAGCTATTTCGACGTCGCTGTGTTCAAAGTAAGCAATAACTGTTTTGTAGTTGTCGAGGAGCTTTTGGCCTAAGGCTTCGGCTTTTTTATTTTGCCCAAGTTCATAGTAAAGCTGAACGAATTCATGCAAAATACCCGCGTTGAGGGGTCGGATATCTTGACCTTGGAACAGGAATTGGTTGTGGGGCTTGTTGTAGTTCAACGAGTTGAATGGATCAACCGGATTGATGTCGCCGTAGTCCATAACGGTTTCTTCTGGCATGATTTGCATGGCGCGGTCGAGCACTTTGACGGCTTCGTTTTTGCGCCCGAGTGCAAAAAGTTGCTCAGCTAAAAGCAGGAAGTTGGCGCGGTACTGAATGGTGTGTCGGCGCGCGTAGTAGTCTGTGAGTACATTCGGGTTGGCCATGTCGCCAAAAATGTAGGTTTCGAGCATATTTTTCTCCATTTGATCTACATCCATAAGCGCAGGCTCTTTTTTAGCAGGCGTTAGGGCATAAGCCATCCCGACTTGCTTGATATAACCAGCACTCAAAAGCGCAATAGAGAAAGACGAGCCGCGGTTGCTCGAGAAGTAGATGCCGCGCTTCCAATCGTTATTGGCTACGACGTCCATCATCATGACTTCATCGCGCGGAAGTGCTTGCGTTCTTTCAGGGTCAAATTCAAAAATGATTTCATCGGCAATATTCGCTGCTTTCGTTTTCGAACTCAGTACACCTGAGGCAACCGCGTTTTGGCGATTGACCTTCAAGGCAAATTTGCTCGAAGGGAAGAAGCTGAATTTGTTTTGCTCGTCGGTAATCATGTTGGCGTCGTCGCGCACAAAGGCCATTGCGTCGGTAAAATCTACCGCAGACCAAATGCGCTCAAATTGTTCGAGGAGCTCTTGGAGGTCCTGACCACTGTTGTTTTTGAATTCAACTTGGTTGTTTCTTGCCGCTTCAAATAGTTGGAATACTTTCTGGTATTTGTCAATAGTTGCGGCAATCATGTTGGTAGAGTCTGTAGAGGCAATTTGCGTTTTGAGAAGTTCTATTTCCGGTGTTTTAGCGACTACATCGGCAAAAATAACTTGTGCGCGTTGGTCAAAATAACCGGCTGCCATTTTGGCTTCAGACGGGTTGTGCTTTAAACGTAAATCGAGCACTTTTTTGATAATGGTGTCGGATAGATTCTGAGAAAACAACTGTAGCAAAGGCATAAAATAAACCTGATCGGTGTTGCCGGCGTACATTAAGATTTGGTCTTCTCTAAACTTGATCGGAAGCGGATCTGATGCATAAGTTTTGAGTTTCATTTGATTTGTATACCAGTCGGTTCCCATTAATGAAAGATTACAAACGCGCACATCGGTGCGTTTGCCTTCTACCTCTTGTAAGTACCAAAGCGGGAAGGTGTCGTTGTCTCCGTTGGTGAAGAGGATGCCGTTTTTGCCGCAAGACTCAAGGTAGTTGTGGGCGAGGTCGCGGGCGCTTGTTTTGCCGCTGCGGTCGTGGTCATCCCAGTTTTGAGACCCCATCATGACCGGAACAATCAAACCAAGAGCCGTAGCAACGCCTGCGCGCACTTTAGTCTCTTTGAGGTATTTTTTGAGCAGATCAAAGATGGCATACACACCAATGCCAATCCACATGGCAAAGAAATAGAATGAACCGGCGTAGGCGTAGTCGCGCTCTCGGGGCTCATATGGTTTTTGGTTGAGGTAAACCACAATAGCGAGTCCGGTAAACAAGAATGCGAGGGTCAAGATAAATGCATCTTTTGGCATTTTGCGGTAATGGAAAACAAGGCCCAGTAGCGCAAGGATGAGCGGCA
>JBIKZM010000078.1:0-6403 GCA_044354735.1 Crocinitomicaceae bacterium | reverse complement strand
CGCCGGCATCCGCCAAACCACCGAAACCATCGAAGCACTTGGCATCGAGCGCTCTCAACAAAAAATCGAACAAGCCAAAATTGTCCTTTGCTTGGCAGACTCCGGCGACGCCTCCAATCTCCAAGAAACTATTGAGTGGGTGCAGTCCTTAAAGACTTTACATCCGGATAAAAATATTTTGTTGATCTTGAATAAAGCAGATTTAAATACGACTGTAAATCTAAATAACCAAGAAGAAGTACTACAAATCAGTGCACTTAATGGCGAAGGCATTCTTGAACTCAAAAACAAACTGGTCCAACTCACCCTCGGCGACTTCAGCATCCAAGATGAAACAATCGTCTCCAACGCCCGCCACCACGCCGCCTTAGAACTCACCGCCGCCGCCCTCGACCGCGCCCAAGCAGGCCTCGATGGCCAAACCACCGCTGACTTCATCGCCATGGACATCCGCGAAGCCATGCGCCAACTCGGCCACATCACGGGTCAGATCGATGTGGATACAGATATTTTAGGTACAATATTCTCTAAGTTTTGTATTGGTAAATAGCAAAATTTACCTCACCACCAACTTCTTCACCCATTGCTGCTCACCCTGCGTAACATGCGCAAAATAAACCCCCGGTGCTTGATCACTGAGGTCAAATGAATGATGAGAAGAAAGTTCATTGAGTTCCACTTACAGATTGTTTGATTGCTATGCTTTAGGATTATGTTCTAAAAATGCAGTGCTTGTTATTAATGAATGAATTCGTTCAACGGGTTTGTATTCCTGTTTAGTACACTCATCAATAATTTCTTAACGGTTTGCATTTCATCGGCTTGGCTTGCTGCGACGAATAACGTTAAAGATGCAAGTGCTTCGTTGCTGATAATCGTTTGGCCTGTTGGGTTGTATAATAAGCCATTTCTTTCAAGGAATAAAAGGAAACAGGATGCTGCAATACGTTTGTTGCCATCCACAAAGGCATGGTTTTTAACTACCAAGTAAAGTAACATGGCGGCTTTTTCTTGGAGTGTTGGATAGAGATCTTCATTCCCAAAACTTTGTCTGATTTGATTTACCGAGCTATCGAAACCACCGTCTTTTACTTTGCCAAACACATCAGTGTTGAATGCTGTGCGCATTTGTTCTACGAGCTCGCTGTATTCGGCTATAGCAGGATAAACTGCTGCCTTCGTGTGGATGCCTTTTGTATCCAAAAGCTCGTGGTCGTAGTCGTCTAGGAGTTGTAAACCTAGACTAAATTGCTGCAGCCAGGCGTAGTTTTCATTGCTTTTGGCTTGCTCATCAATGGCTCTACTTAGAATCCGAATACCATCATGCAGCACTTGAATCTCCTTATTCTTTTGCGCCAAGCGTTTTTCATTGATAGCAACGCCTTCAACTAAGTAATCCTTTAATCGTTTTGTAGCCCATTGTCGAAATTGGGTTCCACGTTTCGAGTTTACGCGGTAACCAACGGAAATAATGGCGTCGAGATTGTAAAATTCTATTTCCCTTTTTACTTGACGATCTGCTTCAAATTGAACTGTTGTATTTTTTGCAACAGTTGAACTGCGATCAAGCTCACCTTCCCTGTAGATGTTGCTTAAGTGCCTAGATATAACAGATTTATCCTTTTCAAATAGACTTGATATTTGGTTTAGACTTAACCAAAAAGTTTCTCCTTCAAACTGAACTTCAATTTGAGTACTGCCATCGGGAGAGGTGTATATTTCAATTTGTTGCTGCATCACAATTTTTTCAAATCAAACGCATTACTGTATTTGATATTTTAGAACATGTTCTAATTAAATAGCTTAGACTTAAGTTTTAACTTTCTAATTTTTGTCACGTGCATAGATTTAAGTAGTTTTATTCATATATAATTTATGAATTTGCTTAAAAAAATCTACCGCTTTTTGGCGCCTAAATGGCAGGTGCTCTATATGGAATACAAAGTGCAGTTCAAGCCGCGATATGGGCACGGGAAGCCGCCTCACAAAGGGCTTTACGATTACATCAATTCTCAGCGTTCACATTTTAAAGAAATTATCGATGTGGCCTTGAGCCATCGGGACTATTTTGCGACAATTCCCAAGCACCAGTTGCCGTCTGATCAAATTACGCCGTACTATATCAATGGATTTCTTCCGGGCTTGGACATTGTGGCCATGTATGCTATTATTTCGCACTTCAAACCGGCGCAATATATTGAGGTAGGGTCGGGCAATTCGACAAAAGTGGCTTATAGTGCCATTCAAAACAATGGCTTGGCAACCCAAATTATTTCAATAGATCCGCAACCAAGGGCCGAGATAGATCAGTTGGCAAATCAGGTCATCAGAAAACCTTTTGAGGACACCGATTTTAGCTTGGTTTTCAGCATGAAACCAAACGATGTGTTGTTCATAGACAACTCGCATCGGATGTTGCCCAATTCCGATTCAACGGTTTTCTTCTTAGAAGTGTTGCCACAGCTTCCTAGTGGCGTTATCGTGCATATCCACGACATTTACTTACCCTACGACTACCCGCAATTTATGTGCGATCGCTTTTATTCTGAGCAATACGGTTTAGCCATCTTCCTATTGGCGAATCCATCGAAATACAAACTTTTGATGGCCAATTACTTTATATCAGAAGACCCTGAACTCAGCCAACAACTCGACCCTATTTTCAGCCAAGAGCAGCTCAAAGGTGTTGAAAGACACGGCGGCTCGTTTTGGTTTCAGGTGAGGTAGTTAGGTCACTTCACCAAAAAATTTCTTTTTGCTTGATACATCATTAGATAACCGCGCTTGTTTGCGGTGTTGAGAAATGAGTTAGAAATGAGTTGTTGCAATAGCGGTGGCGTTTGGAGCAATGGGGCTATTAATTTTTCTATGCGGTCTTCGCGAACGCCAATGCGTTTGCCGAATTCGATGAAATCGAGCAGGTGAGGATGGTTGCGAATTTTATATTGTTCGCTTTTGAAATCGTCTTTGAAGAGCCCTTTGTCTAAGGCAAAGTCTGAGTCGTCTACGTGCAGTTTGGTGTTTAATAAATCATAGGCTGGGCTCAAAAGGTAGTCTCCTTGAGTCGTTTCAAGTAAGGAAAAGTTTTTGAGGTGTGCATCACCATTTGAAAAAAGAAAGTTGAACAATACAATTGTGAAGTATTTCTCGATTTCTACCCGCCATGCAGGCACATATTTTTGAATCAATAGGCCTACTTCTTCGTAACTATAATCATACTTAAAGTTTGGCCCTGCATTTTCTGTAGTTTTTCCGGCGAGCGAGGCAAAGTCTTCAATGCCCCATTTGGTGCCGGTTTCATTCAAATCGAAACGTTTGGTGAGGTAAGCGGGGCTGCCATTCTTGAAAAATACAAGCGCATTTTCAGCTGTCTGAATGCCATAAACTTGCCGCGCTATTTGCATGGTTAAATGTTCATTGGCGGGCACCTGATCAATTTTTTTTAAGTCTCTTGGAATGGGTTTAAGAATGTATTGACCCTGTTCATTTTCTCTGGTCAGACGCAATTTGTTCTTGTCTAATATGAGGCTCAATTTTTCTTGAACTCCAGATATGGAGATCCGTTTGCGGTTGTCTAGAAAGAGCGCTTGAACATCCTCACTGAGCTGAGGTTGTTCATAGGGCAATAGGTGGTCCACTTTTTTACCTGCAAACATGCGGCGCAGACAGGTTGGACTAAAAGTATTGTAACCTTCGGCAAGGGTTCCTGGACAACATTGAATTGGCTGAAATGTATGCATAGCTAAATTTGTTTGACGGTAATTGCACCTATAGTATCGGTTTGTGCGGTGGCTGCAAGGAGCCCGAAGTGATCATTTTCGTCAATTCTCAAGTATAGACTTTGCAGTTTGCGGTTTACACCTTCGCTGAGCATATTAAAAAAGAAAGGAAATAATAAGGTGCTCTTGAATTTTTCTTCCGTTTTAGGTAGGGTGAGGCTGATTGCTGGGTTCTTTTCGTTCCGGAGGTAGCTGAGGTCATATCGAAAAGAGAATTGGTTTGGATTTTCCTCTATGAGTTGGCCGGCTAAAACACCGTTGCGATAAATTTCAAGTGTGCGCATGGGTTAAAAATGATTTTGTTTGACTTGAAACGTTAACTCCATCCCTAATATTTCACCAATTTTATTCAAAACCTCCAAAGACGGGTTTGCTTGCCCTTTTTCTATTTTGTATAGCGTATTTATACTGATTTGGGCTAATTCAGAAAGATGCGGCTGGGTAATACCTAGCTCTTTGCGTCTTACTTTAATTGTTAAACCAAGCTCTTTAACTAACATTATATTGTGATTTAGAATACAAATATAGGCAATCATCTTGTAATATAGATAAAAAACATATTATATTGTGATATTAAACGTTTTTAAGCGCGCGCGCTGCTTATTTTTACATGAAATCACATTATAATGTGGCATTATTGACAATAATTTGCAAAGCCATAATTTCCCTACCTTCGTATTCAAATTGACAACCCTATGAAACTGCGTTTACTCGTCTTATTTTGTGTAGCTATTTTGGGCCTTAAGCCAGTGTTGGCAGAGGAAGGCATGCTCATTCCGTCTTTGATTGCGGCGTTTGAGAACGATATGAAAGCCAAGGGCATGAAGCTCAGTGCTGCCGACATCTATAGCGTCAACAATACAAGTATCAAAGATGCTATTTTCCAGTTTGGCGGCGGTTGTACGGCAGAGTTGGTCTCAGACAAGGGTTTGCTTCTGACCAATCACCACTGTGGTTATAGCCAAATACAGTCGCATAGTTCTTTGGAGCACGATTATTTAAAAAACGGATTTTGGGCCCAAACCATGGCTCAAGAGTTGCCCAATCCAGGTCTTACAGCAATGCGCATCGTCCGTATTGAAGATGTAACTGCTGCAGTGTTGGCAGGTGCCAGCTCTAAAGCTGACCAAGCGGTAATTGCTGCCAACATCAAGAAATTAGTAGCAGCGGCAATTGCCGGAACGCATTTTGAGGCGGAGATCAAGGCGTTTAATTATGGCAACGATTATTACCTCATGCTCAAAGAAACATTTACAGACGTGCGTTTTGTCGGCACTCCGCCCAACTCTATTGGCAAATTTGGTGGCGATACCGACAACTGGGTTTGGCCTCGCCACACCGGCGACTTCTCGGTTTTCCGCATTTACGCCGGTAAAGACAACAAACCAGCGGCGTTTTCTACTGACAACCAACCTTATAAGCCGCTACATTACCTCCCGATTTCTTTTCAAAACCGCCAAGAAGGCGACTTCACCATGGTGTACGGTTTCCCGGGTACCACCGAACAACACGTTGTTTCTGATTACCTCAAATTCATCATTGAAAAGGAACGCCCTGCGCGCATTGAAATGCGCAATCGTTCTTTGGCGGCTATAGATGCCGGCATGAAAGCATCCGACCTCACCCGCATTCAGTATTCGGCCAAACAAGCGAGCATTGCCAATGCTTGGAAAAAATGGATTGGTCAGGTGGAGGGCTTGGAAAATTTAAATGCTGTGCAACTGAAACTTGATTATGAAGCCAAATACAAAGCAATGGCCATCAGCAAACCTGAATGGGCCAAATTTGCAGTTGCGCTACAAACACTGAATGGTCTCATGGCCGAAGGCACCAAAACGGAATACAACTATGCGATAGGTGTGGAGTATTTTTCTGTGGGCCCTGAATATTTCAAGTTGGTTCGAGGCATAGAGGATTTACTCATGAACCACGCTAAGTATACCGCCAACAACGAACTGCAGGGTGTCTTAGCCAAACTACAAACCAGTGCAGATGGTTTTTTCAAGAATTACAATCCTGCGGTTGATCGTCAAATTTTCTTGGACTTAACCGGATTATACCTTAGTTATTCCCAACAAGCGTTGAAAGGAACCACGGTTGAGCAATTAACCGAACTGATTTACAGCAAATCGATCTTTACTGATGAGGAACGTTACAAAGCATTTTTGAGCAGTTTTAGCTCAAAATCAATCAAAAAATTGCAAAAAGACGTTGGTTTTGTGCATTTCAATCAGTTTTTCACGCCATTTAGAAATGAGGTGGTGCCAGCTTATAAGGCTTTCCAAGCAGAGGTCAATAAGTGGATGCAGGTTTACGTCGATGGAAAATACGTGATGTTTTCCCTAGAGAGACACTGGCCCGATGCCAATTCTACCTTGCGCATTACCTACGGGCAGCTCGAAGGTTCGGCACCAACCGATGGCATGCGCTACACAGAACACACCACTTTAGATGGTATTGTTGCCAAATACAATACGGGCAATCCCGATTTTGAACTCTTGCCGCGCATGCTCGACTTACAGGCGGCCAAAAATTACGGGTCATATGCGCAAGGCGATGATTTGTGGGTTTGTTTTACGGGCTCTAACCACACCACCGGCGGCAATTCTGGCTCTCCGGTTCTC
>JBIKZM010000077.1:0-6406 GCA_044354735.1 Crocinitomicaceae bacterium | reverse complement strand
CTCGGTGGCAACCAACTAGACCTCACCAACATGACGCATTTCAGACTCGATTACTGGACGGCAAACATGAATCCTTTTAAAGTGAAATTGGTAGATTTTGGTGCAAATGGGCAGTATGCTGGTGGCGACGACAGCGAAAGCGAACTCAGCTTTCAGCCCATAGCTCAAACTTGGAACACCCTTGAAATTCCGCTCAGCCAGTTCAGTAACCTCAACAGCCTGAGCCATTTTTCACAACTCATTTTGTCTGGTGAACCAGCCGGATCTGGCGTTGTATTCATAGATAACGTGCTGTTCTTTAATGAGAATCAAGGTGGTTTGGATCCTGTTCAACAGAATAGCTATTCGATTGTACCCAACCCAACTACAGACCTCATCTCTATCAAGGGGCTCAACAACCAAGCAACGATTCAAATTTACAACAGTGTAGGGCAAATGTGTTTGGAAACAGAAACAGTTGCAACAACTACTCAGATCGATCTAAGTTCGTTTCAGGTAGGTATTTACATTTTAAATGTATCTGACCACCAAACGGGTCAAACGCAAACTTACCGCATCGTCAAAAAATAAGAACGGATTTGTTTTTCGTCTGCTTGCAGCTGGACTTTTAATGCGTCTAAACCTGCAAATTTTTGTTCAGCGCGCATGCGCGCATGCAAACTAAGCGCGAGGTAAGCCTCATAGATATCATCCTCAAAATCGAAAAAGTGCACTTCTATTTTGCGCGCTGTCTTTGCCTCCTGAATTGTAGGTCTCCAGCCTATGTTCATCATGCCGTAAAGCGTTCTGCCATTGTATTCACTAGACACCGCATAAACGCCATCGGCAGGTAAGATTTTTTCGGTCTCAGTAAGTTGTACGTTGGCAGTTGGAAAGCCAATGTTGCGGCCATTTTGCAAGCCTCTTGAGACAAATCCGGAAACTTGATAGGGTTGCCCTAAGTAGGCATTTGCTTGGGCAATATGACCTTCCGCTATTGCTTTTCTGATTTTCGAGGAACTGATGTAGACTTCGTCAATTTGCTCGACAGGGATTTCTTTGACTTCAAAAAAACCTTTGGCTTCATAGTTGCGCAAAAAAGCCAAATTGCCTTGGCGGTCATGGCCAAATTGGTGGTCATAACCAATAATTACGCTTTGGGCTTTGAGCCCTTTGATGAGCACCTCCTCTACAAACTGGGCTGCAGTTTGCTGCGCCAATTGAGCATTGAATTCTAGCACCACAACGTGGTCTAGACCAAGCGCCGCCAACCTAGCTAGTTTCTCTTCTTGGGTCTGGATGAGACTCAGCGGTTGGTCTGGAAATAAAATGCGGCGGGGGTGCGGATGAAAAGTGAGCAAGACAGAAGCCAAGCCCAACTGCTTGGCCTGTTTGCAAACCGTTGAAAGTATTTTTTGGTGACCCAAATGCAGTCCATCGAAGGTCCCGATGGTGAGGACCGTTTTTTGGTGTTTAGGGAAAGTAGCTAGTTGCTTGTGCAGCTCCATTAGAGGATAAGCATGGCGTCTCCGTAAGAATAGAAACGGTACTTTTCTCTGACCGCTTCGTCGTATGCTTTGTGCATGAGTTCATGGCCCATAAAGGCGGAAATCATCATGAGCAAAGTAGAAAGAGGCGTGTGAAAATTAGTGATCAAGCTGTCTGCGATGCTGAATTCGTAAGGCGGGAAAATGAATTTGTTGGTCCAGCCTTCGTAGGGTTTAAGCATGCCGTCTGTAGATACGGAAGTTTCGATTGAGCGCATAGAGGTGGTGCCTATTGCACAAACTTTACGCTTGTGGCGCTTGGCATCATTGACCATTTCAACTGCGCTTTGCGGAATAATGACCTGCTCAGAATCCATTTTGTGCTTGGTGAGGTCTTCTACCTCAACCGAACGAAAGGTGCCCAGCCCAACATGAAGAGTGAGTTCGGCAAAGTTGATGCCTTTCAATTCTAAGCGCTTGAGCAATTGCTTTGAGAAATGAAGGCCAGCCGTTGGGGCTGCCACTGCACCTTCGACGCTGGCAAAAACAGTTTGGTAGCGCTCTTCGTCTTCAGGTTCAACCTCTCTTTTGATGTATTTTGGAAGTGGTGTTTCACCCAAGGCAGTAATTTTGGCTTTGAATTCTTCGTAAGGACCGTCGAATAAAAAGCGGAGTGTGCGGCCTCGAGAGGTGGTGTTGTCAATGACCTCAGCAACTAAAGAGTCGTCTTCGCCAAAATATAATTTATTGCCAATACGGATTTTGCGCGCGGGATCTACGAGGACATCCCACAAAAGACTCTCGCGGTTGAGCTCGCGCAATAAAAATACTTCGATTTTAGCACCTGTTTTTTCTTTGTTTCCGTACATACGGGCCGGGAATACTCGGGTGTTGTTCATGATCATGACGTCACCTTCATTGAAATAGTCGAGTATGTCGCGGAACATTTTGTGTTCTATGAGGCCGGTTGCACGATGCACTACCATTAGGCGGCATTCGTCGCGGGTTTCTTCTGGATAATTGGCGATTAATTCTTCAGGGAGATTGAAGTCAAAATCGGAAAGTTTCATTTTGCTCATAGGACATTTTTTGAATCCCTTCTTTAAGGGGAGCGCAAAGATACAACATCAAGACCCCCCATGTCAAGTAATTGAGCAACTATTTCTAGAATTGGAAGTAAACAAAGGCTTTAAAGGTGTCAGATACTGCCTGATACATGATAAATACGGCAACTGCAAACGTAAGTGCCTGAATTGGCATTGGCCATTTTGAAAAAAACAAGATGGTTTGGTCTTTCCATTTTTGTGGAAGCCAATGGCTTGTAAAACCGAGTAAAATGAGGTAAAATATCCCTTGGTAATTGTTCCATACTTTCCACCAAGTTTGAAGAGACCAATCAAATTGTTCAGTGACAATTGTCAGGAACTTTAACGGTTGATCGGCCTCTGGTAAACGGAACCATATGCGGGTAAAGGTGATAAAAGTAAGTGTCAGAAAAATCCGCCAAATGCGTACGGGCCAATTGTTTGCATTTTCATAGGGGCTAATGCGCTTCCAGTAGTTGTAAAAAACCAATGCCGCACCATTCATAGCGCCCCAAATCACAAAATTCTGACTGGCGCCGTGCCACAAACCACCCACTATCATGGTAATCAGTAAGTTCAAGTCCCTGACTGCAAAAGTTCGGAACGCCTTCCAAAATTGCCAAAGAAGCAGATAGATTACCAACAGCGCACCATAGGTATACCAGAGTGCTGCCCAGCCCGTGATGAAATACAAAAAGCCCAGAATAATGGCGGTCATGATAGCCGTGCCAAAAGTGCCTTTTTGATTGCCGCCAAGCGGAATGTAAAGGTAATCTCGCAGCCAAGAGCTCAAAGATTTATGCCAACGGCGCCAAAAATCGGCAACAGATATGGCTTTATAAGGCGAGTTAAAGTTTTCAAGAAGCGTAAAGCCCATCAGTCTTGAAACGCCGATAGCCATATCGGTATAGCCCGAGAAGTCGGCATAAATTTGCAGTGAATAGGCAAACATGGCAATGAGGCCCACAAAACCAGGATACGCGCCAGGTGCATCGAGCACTTTGTCGATGAAGTGAACGGCGATATAATCTGCAAAAATGAGCTTCTTGAGCAAACCTTTGCCAATCATCCAAAGCGACCACGAAAAATCGTATTTATTGAGCTGATAAGGTGCATGAATTTGCGGAATGAAATCGCGGGCGCGCACAATAGGGCCTGCAATCAAGTGCGGGAAATAGGTGACGTAAAAGGAATAGTCAAAAAAGTTTTTGGCCGCTGGAATTTCTTTGCGAGAGATGTCTACGAGGTAAGAAATATTGTGAAACGTAAAAAACGAGACGCCAATCGGCACGAGTATTTTATCGACAAAACTACCCTTTCCAAACCACTCGTTGCCAAGTACGGCAAACTGATTGACTACATTGAAATCAGTGCCAAACTGAGCGTTAAACGCATCGGTAAAAAAGTAAGCGTATTTGAAATAAAATAAACCCGCTAAATTGACGACCAAGCCCATGATCAAAAAGACCTTGCCCTCGCGTTTACCCTCCGCTCTATGTACAGCCAAGCCAATGAGGTAATTGAACAACAGCATAAAGCCCAACAGCAACACAAAGTTCCCAGACGTTTTGAAATAGAAAAATAAACTGACTGCCGTCAAGAAAATGCTGCGCAGCAAATAGCGCTTGTGGATCAAGACAAAGACCGCCATAACGGCCAAGAAAAACAGCCAAAAATCAAGTCTCGTGAACAGCAAAGTTTCTTGATGTTGCCAGGAAAATAGTTCGTGTATGCGATTCATATCAATTGCGCAAATTTTGTAAACTCGTGAGGTTTTTCTTGAAAGCCTCTATCAATAATGTACCCTTGAGGTGGTAACCTGTGCCTGTAAAGTGAACGTAGTCAGCTTGCATGAGCCCAGCAATTTTCCAGGTTTTGGAAGCGCCCAACTCACCCATAATACCGTAAAAATCCCAGACGGCCATTTGGTATTGCGCCGCGAGCTGAAAAATGACATCGCGCTGCCGCGCCGTATTGCGATTGGGATATTTACGCATGTAGTAGTCGTCGTTGGGAACTGTCAGCAGAATGGCGCAATTTGGATTGCTTTGCAAAACCTGCAGGATCATCTTTTCCAAATTGGCTTTATAGACCAGTGGATCAAAAGCATCATAACTGCAATGTGCATCGTTGGTGCCGACCGAGAAAATAAATAAATCGGGGGCACGCAATTGCAAGTCTCGGTTAAAATTGGTGTTGGCCAAATATGTAGGCAAACTTGCACCGTTGATGCCAATAGCGGTATAGGTAATGCCTGGTAGATCATTTAAAAACTCAAAACCAAATAGTTCCAATGAAAAAGGAGCGGTACTATTCTTTACAAACAGAAGGTCAAGGGAATCGAGGTAATCTGAAAAGCGAATTTCGGTGTAGCCCATTTCTGGAAAATGGTTGAGGTCGGTTACTAAAAGTTCTTGATCTCCGAAATTGAGCTCATAAGGAAATGCGCCGGTGTTGTGATAGATGCGCAAGCGATCAAAAGGCGGCTTCACCAGCGTGCGCAGGTGCTTGAAATTGATAATGACAAGAGAGTCAGGACAAGAGATTGCGGCACCACTAAGGCCATAATCGAAATCTTCTGGGCGTTGATTGACACTTCTAAAACCCTTCCAGGTATTTGGAGAAGAAAAATTATAATTTGTGGGGTTATTGGTATGGGCTAAGCTGTAAGGAAACACCAAGCCGCGCTCACCACTAAGACCTGGCCAATTCGATTGCAAAAACGTGCGAAAGTCGTGGGAATAAATATCGGCCTGCAAGTGAGAGCCGCCAATATGATAAAAATTGAGCTTGCCTTGCCCCGTTTGAATCATGTCGGTCAATTGTTTGTTGAGGTACAGCCAATTTGGGCTTTCGGTGCCAAAAAATTGAAATTGATTGCATTGCACCTCGATAAACGGATAATTTTTAGCGATGTCTTTTTCTTCAATACTGAGCGAATCATTGTTGCATAGCGCTGGATATTGTCCAAAAGCAAATAAGGGTAGCATGCAGAGCATTAAGCAGCGTATCATTGTTCGCCCCCCTTTTTGGACTGCCATTCTGAATAAGCGGCACTAAAAGCCTCAAAAAAGTACTGTGAGGCAATGCTAGCGCCTCGAGGACTAAAATGCACGTAATCTTTTCCAGCTAGGCCCTGGGAAACCCAAGCAGGCATAGCATTTTTTCCGCCCATTGCCGCATATAAATTCCAGAATGTAACCCCGTTATCGGCGCACATTTGCTGCATGCGGTCTACGGTGTAAGGCAAATACGCGTATGTTTCAAATACGCCGTCGTGAAGGCGAGACATGTCGCTAGGGCCAATCAAAATAATGGCGGCATCGGGCACTAATTTTTGAATGTAATTGATGCGGTTTTTCAGAGAGCTAATGTAGTAGCGTACACTACTGCTGTCGCGAAAGGTATGAACGGAATTGCCACCAAATTGCAAGATAAATAACTTGGTATTGGCTTCTCGGTGCATTTGTGCAAAAATACTGGCGTCAGAAGAGCTGAGGTCGTGGCCTGAGGAGCCGCGCATCGCGACATTATTCACCGCAACACCTACATCTCCATCTAAGCTAAATCCTGTGAAAATTGGACTTTTAATGGAGGAGAAAACAAAACGCAATTTGCCGGGCGTGTGGCCAAAACTGAGCGGTAAGGCATGCTGCCCACCATCGGCAACCAAGGAGTCTTCATGGATCAGTTTGTCGTTTTCGTATATCTTAACCGAACAAGGCGCAGCGCAACTATTGTAATAGCACCTGACCTGGCTGTAGGCACGGGCACGGGTAAATGCAGAAGGTGAAGGAGCGAGTTCTACCCAAGCTTCGGTCGGAACCACCGCAGAACCACTGACATCAAAAGTGG
>JBIKZM010000076.1:0-6433 GCA_044354735.1 Crocinitomicaceae bacterium | reverse complement strand
CGTAGAAACCGGTAAAGCAGCGCCTGTCAATAGCGTACTTGCCATTATCGGTGAAGCCGGAGAAGACATCTCTGGGATATTAGCCACTACCGTTGAGCCAGCTGCAAGTCCAGAAGTGCCTGCAGCACCCAGCCCTGCACCTGTTGCAGCAAGTGTGCCTGCACCTAGCCCTGCACCTGTTGCCGCGCCTGTTGCCGATACCAACAACTCAGAGCGCGTTTTTGCGTCTCCATTAGCTAAAAAAATGGCTGCAGAACGCGGCATTGACATCCACGCAGTGGGTGGCACTGGCGAAAACGGCCGCATCGTGAAGCGCGATGTCGATCATTATGTACCTTACACCCCAGCGACCAATGCGCCTGCATACACTGCAGCACCTGCCGGAACAGTTTCTTTTACAGACGAACCTGTTTCGCAAATGCGCAAAACAATTGCACGTCGTTTGGCAGAAAGCAAATTCACTGCGCCCCATTTCTACCTAACGCTAGACATCGACATGGATGCAGCAATAGCCATCCGCAAAGGCCTCAACAGCCTGGACGGCGTAAAGGTTTCTTTCAACGACATGGTTATCAAAGCAGTAGCAATGGCTTTGCGCAAGCACCCGGCTGTAAACAGCGCCTGGATGGGCGACTTCATTCGCCGCAACGACCACGTCAATATCGGCGTTGCCGTCGCTGTAGAAGACGGATTGCTTGTTCCAGTTGTGCGCTTTGCCGATGGCAAGGGCCTCACGCAAATTTCTGCTGAAGTAAGAGAATTCGCTCAAAAAGCCAAAGACAAAAAACTCCAACCTAGCGACTGGGAAGGCAACACCTTCACCATTTCTAACCTCGGTATGTTCGGCATAGAATCATTTACTGCTATCGTGAACCCACCAGATGCTTGTATTTTAGCCATTGGTGGCATCAAAGAAGTTCCTGTAGTTAAAAACGGACAAGTTGTACCTGGAAACGTGATGAAAGTAACACTTTCTTGCGACCACCGCGCTGTAGATGGTGCCTCCGGAGCAGCGTTCTTGCAAACGTTCAAGACCTACATGGAGCAACCTGCCGCCATGTTGTTGTAATCGGTACTTCTTCTTGTAAAGCGAATTATTGTTATAAATCTTTGTGGATCGCATGGACGTCATTGTGGTTTTCCTCAATGCGGTCTTTGACGACCTGAATTGATTTGGCCAAAATAATCAACTCTGGGCTTGTATTTTTCCTGAGCCAAAACCAACTTACTTGTTCGTGTTCAACCGCCATCGCGATGTGATACAGCACGTCGTAACCAAATTGCTGTAGCCATTTTTGTGCTTTCTCGTCACCTTCAGCCGCACTGATCATGGCCATGAGCTCTGGGTAACCATTTTTGAGCAACCACTGCCGCGCAGGATCGTGTAGACGAATGGCTTGCGTGGCCATCCAAAGTTCGGGGTAGCCATTCTCATGCAGCCAGTTTTGCAAGGTAGCATGGCCATCCACTGCTTTAGCCCAAGCGAGAATGACAAGCGAAGGATAGGAAAGTGTGTTTGCTTTCATCTTAAAAAAACCAAAGTGCTACGCCAATAGCAGTGACTACACAAATGAGGTCAACCAAAAGCATGGTACCCAAGGTATAGCGCGTATTGCGCACTTGAATAGAGCCAAAATAGACTGCGATTACATAAAAAGTAGTTTCAGCAGAACACTGAAAAATAGAAGAGAGCCTTCCTGCTAAACTATCTGGCCCAAACTGATTCATGGCATCGAGCATAAAGCCCCGCGAGCCCGAACTACTGAAGGGTCTGAGTAAGGCTACCGGCAAAGAATCTGTAATTTCTTTGCTCACGCCCACATATCGAAATACTTCTGAAATACCACCTGCAATGAGTTCAAAAAGACCCGAATTTCGGAAGACAGAAATGGCCACGAGCATGCCGAGCACATAAGGGAATATTTTGACACCAGTATCCAAACCAGAGCGCGCACCTTCTACAAATGCATCAAAAACAGTGGTGTCTTTTTCTTTGAAACGCGCTTCATTTTTAAACGCAAACAGCAAAGTCAGTAAGATGATTGCAAAGAGTAAAATGCCTGAAAAGTTTCCAGTGAAGTAGTTTTTTTCGACCAAATTGAGGGAGCCTACATAAAAAAGCAACCCAAAAATGGCGCCGATAATAGCCATAATGACGCCTAGAAGCAAGCCACTCTTGAATGAAATACGTTGGCGAAAGCCTACAATAAAGAAGGCTGCGAGTGTGCCAATAAAAGAGGTAATGATACAAGGCAACATGACATCGGCAGGATTGGCGGCATTGGCTGCTGCGCGGTAACCGATAATAGAGGTCGGGATGAGCGTGAGCCCAGCGGCATGTAAGCACAAAAACATAATTTGTGCATCTGAGGCTTTTTCTTTTTCAGCATTGAGTTCTTGCAAACTCTCCATAGCCTTGAGTCCAAAAGGTGTTGCGGCGGAGTCTAGCCCCAGGAAGTTAGCCGAAAAATTCATGGTCATGTAGGTAATGGAAGGGTGTCCGGTAGGTACCTGCGGAAACACTTTAGAAAAAAACGGGCTCAGGCGCTTGGCTAGCCGTTCGGTAGCGCCAGAATCGATGAGCAATTGCATAATGCCGGCAAAGAATGCCAAATAGGCCATCAAGGGTAAAATGAGGTCGAACAAACTATTCTTAGCCGTCACGAGTAAGCCATCTGATTTTTGTACACCCGAGTAAATCATAACCGTCTTTTCTTTCATAGCGTAGGTCGTGTCGGCGTCGTTTGCGTTTTTATTCAAGACAAAAGTGCCGTCAGGAGCGGCATTCATGCCGAGTTTTACCTCGGATGGCAATTTCCATTTGTAGGTTTCTTTGATGAGAATTGGATCGTCTTTTTTACCGTTCAAAACGTAATCAATACTGTAAAACTGTCCTGAAAAAACAGCAAAAAGGACAAACAAAATGGAGCTGATGAAGATGACCAGCCAAAAACGACTCAATACCATATAACGAAATTGCACAATTTCTACCAAAGGCCAACAACTCCCAACAAAAAGAATTAACATGTGTTATTGAATGAAGCGCCATTCTATCGTTTACTTTGCACAAAAAAAATACCATGAAAACAGTTTTCCATTCTGCCGCCTCGCGCGGCCATGCCGACCATGGTTGGCTCAACGCCAAGCATTCTTTTAGTTTTGCCTCTTGGCACAACCCTGAACGCATACACTTTGGCATGCTGCGCGTGCTCAACGACGACATCGTTGCGGGCGGCATGGGCTTTGGCAAGCACCCTCACGACAACATGGAAATCATCACCATTCCTTTAGCAGGAGCTATTCAACACGAAGACAGCATGGGTTTTAGTGAAATCATTCACACCGGAGAAGTACAAGTGATGTCTGCAGGCACCGGAATTTACCATAGCGAATACAATCCGAGCCCAAGCCAAGAACTGCACCTATTTCAAATCTGGATTTTCCCGAATCAAAAGCAAGTGACGCCGCGCTATGCACAAGCAAAGTACGAATTAAACGAAGGTACTTTTACTGAATTAGTTGGGCCACAACAAAGCGGCATAGCAACTTGGATCCATCAAGATGCTTGGTTGTCGATGGGTGTGTTTGAAACCGATGCTGCAATTTCTTACACTATTAAAAATCCAAACAACGGCGCGTATATCATGCTCATTGACGGATCTATTCAAATCGGTGCACAAATCTTGCATCAAAAAGATGCTATTGGAATTTCAGACACTGCGCAAATCGATATCAAGGTCCAACAAAAGTCAAAAATTCTTGTTATTGAAGTACCTATGCACTAAAGTCATGAAAGACCAACTCCTCCAAGCACTCGAATGGCGCTATGCCACCAAAAAATATGACCCTGCGTTTCTCCTAGATCCAAATGACAAGGAAACGATAGAAAAAGTGCTACAACTCACGCCCAGTAGTTATGGCCTTCAGCCTTTGCATTACATCTGGATGGAAGACCAAACACTACTCGAAAAAACCAAAACGCTCGCCTGGAATCAGTCACAAATTGTAGATGCAGCCGCTGTACTTGTGCTCTGTGCTCATAACGACTTAGCACCTTCTTATTTGGACCATCATGCCGACAACATGCGCGATACTCGCAGTATGCAAGAAGAGCAAATCAAAGGTTTCAGAGCGCATCTGCACAGCGCTATTGGTCAAAAATCGGCAGAAGATATCAAAAGTTGGAATGGCAAGCAAGTCTACATTGCCCTCGGGCAATTGCTCACCGCTTGCGCAATGCTACAACTCGACGCCACACCAATGGAGGGCTTTGACCCATTAGCCCTAGACGAATTACTAGAACTCAAGGAAAAAGGGCTGCACAGCGTTCTGATATGCCCTATCGGCAAGCGCGCGTCGGACGACCCTTACCAGTATCTTCAAAAGGTAAGAAGACCAAAAAATTCACTGTTTAGCACACGTTAAACAAAGGATTTTCCTTATATTTGAGGATGTCTCGAATTGTTTTGTTTTTTGCGCTTGCCCTATGCTTCATGAGCTTAAGGGCGTGGTCGGCTCCAAAAATGAGCCAAGCAGATCAACACAAACTTCAACTCATTCAAAACGAATTGCTGCGTCACAACGGCACCGTTTCTACTCAACTCCAAGCAAATTACCCTATTTACAACATAGACGGCCGCTGGTACCTATCCATGCTAGGCCGCTGCAACACCCAATTCAAGGCTGAAGAACTCGAGTGGCAGCGCATTTTGTTTCAAAAACCCATTGCAGGTTTGCTTTCACTCAAAGTGCCACTTCAAAAAATCGCTGCGCTGTCTGGTCTCAAAGGTCTAGACTACTTGGAAATCGCGGGGCGCATCAATCCAAACCTAGATAAAGCAGTCAAAGACCTCCATGCCGATTCCGTTCATGCGGGTATTGGCCTGCCGCAAGGCTATGCTGGCAAAGACGTATTGATTGGCGTCACCGATTGGGGTTTTGACTACACCCACCCCGTTTTTTACGACACCCTTTTGCAGCAGCACCGCATTTACGCCGCCTGGGATCAATTCAAAACCAGTGGGCCTTCGCCAAATGGCTTCAATTACGGAACAGAATATCCAGATAGCCCCAGCCTTTTAGCCGCCGGCGGCGACACCGCAAATATTTACAATTACGGCACGCACGGCACACACGTTGCAGGTATCGCCGGAGGTTCAGGTGCCACTACACCGCATCGTGGGGTGGCCTACGAGGCGCAGTTTCTTTTTGTCACATTTCTTGTCGATGAAGGCGCCGTGCTAGACGCCTGGCAATGGATGTATCAAAAAGCACTTGTCGCAGACAAACGCCTGGTGATCAACATGAGCTGGGGGCTTTATCATTTTGGAACCCTCGATGGCACTTCTATATTGAGTCAGGCCATTACCGCATTTAGCAACCTCGGTGTGGTGTTTGTCAATTCTGGGGGCAACAACGGAAATGTCAATTTCCACCTCAAAAAAACCTTCAATAACGACCAACTCAAATCCAGAATAGAATTCTACGACTACGCAGCCAACCCAAATATGTGGGGCCAAAGCATCCACGCTTGGGGAGAGGCCAACCAAAGCTTTGCTAATGGCATCATCGTTACCAATAATTCCAATGTCACATTGGCAGAAAGCCCTTTTTACAGCACGGCAAGCACTTCAGGTTACATCGATACCTTTTTAGTGGTCAACCAAGACAGCATCTGGTACAACATCTCTGCCGATGCAGCCCATCCACTCAACGGCAAACCACAAATGCGCTTGCGCGTCAAAAACACCAATACCAGTTTGCGCATTCAACTCAAATCACAAGCAAATAGCGGCACGGTTCATTACTGGAACGTTACAGAACTGAGCAACGACGTCGGCAATTGGGGCATGCCCTTTTTAGCTGCTGGCACCGGCACCACCTCCGGTGACAACCAAAACGGCATCAGTGAACCATCTTGCGCAGACGACGTCATTAGTGTTGGCGCCTACGCCACCCAGTACGCAACCAGTTCAGGTTCATTAGTTGGTGGTGCACTCGCGTCGTTCTCGAGCAAAGGTCCGCGCTACGACGGCGCCATGAAGCCCGACATCGCTGCACCAGGCGTCGCCATTGCTTCAGCCATTTCTTCTTTTACAGATGGCTCCTACACAAGCGTAGCCACCACCGATTTCAATAACATTACTTACCGTTTTGCCAAATTCTCAGGCACCTCCATGGCATCACCTATGGTAGCTGGCGTTGTAGCCCTTATGCTGGAGGCCAATCCGTATTTATCAGCAGCGCAAGTAAAGCAAATCATTATGCAAACTGCACGCCAAGACAACTACACTGGCGTGATTCCTGCGGAAGGCAGCCCTCAATGGGGTGCAGGGAAAATCAATGCGTATGCTGCAGTGCAAATTGCCGTTCAAACCCTTGGGCGATTAGAAAGCACTCCGCTCATTGAGTGGTCGGTCTATCCAAATCCTGT
>JBIKZM010000075.1:0-6465 GCA_044354735.1 Crocinitomicaceae bacterium | reverse complement strand
GCGCATGTCAGTGAAATTTACGAATTACAAAAATAAGCAACACTAGGCAAATTGCTCAGAAAGTTTAACTTTGTTATACACATATGAAAGAAAAAAAACGCAAACTCCGCTGGTATCAAACACGCAAAGCGCGCAATCTATTCAAGCGCGTCAAAAAAATAAGTGGCTATTTCTTTACTTTCTTGGGTTCCGCTATTCTTTTATATGTCCTTGCCACCTTTATCTTGTCCAGAATTCCTGTTAAAGGTCAGAACAACAATGGAGTCAAAATTCAAGTGTTCTTAATGAAATCAGGCGTTCATACCGACTTCATCTTACCCGTTTGCAACCATATCAAAGACTGGCGCACTGAATTCCCTTTAGCCAATACAGCCTTCAAAGACAGCAGTAGCAAACTCGTTTCTATCGGTTGGGGAGACCAAACATTTTACATGAATACGCCAGAATGGGCCGATCTCACCCTCAAAACCGCTCTTACTGTTCCCTTCGGCATAGGCCCATCTGCAATCCACGCCACTTACTACCAACAGCTCCTAGACGACCGCCCCAACATCCGCCTGCACCTCACTGAAAAACAATACCGCAAACTGGTGCGCTACATCGAAAAAACGTTAGAACACCAAAAAAACGGCCAGACAAAATACATCAAAGCAACCATGCCCGGAGTAGTTACTGGCAATGACGCTTACTATGCGGCAAAAGGGCGCTACAGTTTGTTTTTCACCTGCAATTCTTGGGTAAACACTGGCTTAAAAGCTTGCCAGCAAAAATCTTGCTACTGGACAGCCTTTGCCGGAGGCATCTTTTATCAGTATGGCAAATAAGGCGGTTTTCCTCGTTGTTTTCAATTTCATCTATGCAATGGCCATGAGTCAAGATTACATTGTTTTTATCAACGGCTACCGCGGACCAAAATACGACCAAGAACTTCCGGACAACAAAATACATTTAAAAGACCCGACGGGTTATTGGTACAAACTCGACGACACCCTTCAAAAGCGCTTCCCTGATTGCAAAGCCTTCTACCTTGACGCACACCATCCAATTTACACCTCCACCCACCGTAAAATGTCTAAAGCAGTTCGCTCTTATTTGTTTTCCAGGTTTTGCTGGCTTAGAAAAGATAGCCGCTGGGTGCTCAACAAAACGATCAATGAAAGTGGTTTTCAGCAACGCGTTGAAAATGGCAGATTGGCGGGCACAGCACTTAAAAATGAACTCCAAGGGAAAGTGCCTTGCAAAGTCCATTTTGTTTGTCATAGCATGGGTTATGCTTATATGTTGGGCATGATCGATGAGCTTACAGGCTACGTTGATTTTGGAAAGGCACTCATATTGTCACCAGAAGGCGCGCATACAGCGGGTAGAGACTGGGCGCTCTTTGAAGAAGTTTGGCAATACGGCGCCAGAGCCGATAACGCCGCTGCAGATCCTATTTTTTTGCAAGACGGCATTGCTCCTCAAACACCAGTGTTCGGAATAGACCAACTCCCCTCCACTACCAAGGGTGGACGCGTTTATATACCGGATGCCTACCCAAAGAAAAAACTAGGCTTCATCAAGAGCCATCACCTCGCCTATTCCGATTGGTTTCATTGGATTGGGCCAAATGACGAGGGATATTTTAAACAGTAGCGCATCTCTTCACGACAATATTTCTAACTTTGGGCTACAAATGGAGCACAACTACAGCCTACAACCATTCAACACCTTTGGAATCGATGTCAAAGCCAAACACTTTGGCGCTTTTTCCAATATCAATGAATTACAAACTTGCCTGAATACCTTTCCAAACGAAGACTTATTGATACTTGGCGGAGGCAGCAACATGCTCTTTACCCAAGATTTTACGGGTTTGGTTTTGCGCAATGAAATCAAAGGAATTGCTGTTGTAAAAGAAGACGACAGCACAGTGTTTGTCAAGGTAGGTGCAGGTGAGGTTTGGCACGAATTTGTGCTGCATTGCATTGCCCTTAATTGGTGTGGACTTGAAAACCTTTCACTCATTCCGGGTTCTGTAGGTGCGAGCCCTATGCAAAACATTGGTGCTTATGGCGTTGAAATCAAAGATGTGTTTTACGAACTCAGTGCATTTCATCTTGAGAGCGGCGAAATCCACACCTTTAGTAAAGAACAATGCCAATTTGGCTACCGCGAAAGTGTATTTAAACGGGCCTTGAAAAACCAATATATCATTACCGATGTCACTTTTGTATTGGCCAAGCAACCCGTCCTCAAAACAAGTTACGGCGCCATTCAGCAAGAACTCGATGCAAAAGGCATTTCAAACCCGAGCATGCGCGATATCTCTGAAGCTGTCATCGCTATTCGCCAATCCAAATTACCCGACCCTAAAGTCCTCGGAAATGCAGGAAGTTTTTTCAAAAACCCCGTCATCCATATTGAGGCATTTGGCCCTATCCAGGCAAAGTACCCCGATGTATCTCATTACGTGATTTCAGCAACAGAAGTCAAATTGGCTGCGGGTTGGCTCATCGAAAAAGCCGGTCTCAAAGGCTACCGACAAGGCAGCTGCGGCGTGCATGAAAAGCAAGCGCTTGTTTTGGTCAATTACGGTGGCAGCCAAGGGCAACAAATTTTAGATCTATCTACGCATATTATTCAAACGATCCAAGCACAATTCGGCGTCACACTCGAACGCGAAGTCAATATCATTCCCTCCCATGAAAGTATCCTATAACTGGCTCAAATCCTATCTCGATTTTCCTTATGCTGCCGAAGAACTCAGCGATATCCTGACGCAAACTGGTTTGGAAGTGGAGGGCTTTGAGGCCATCAACGAAATTCAAGGCGGCCTTGAGGGCGTTGTCATTGGAGAGGTGCTTACCTGCGAAAAACATCCAGACGCTGACAAACTCAAAGTAACCACCGTAAATATCGGTGCCGCTGAGCCGCTGCAAATTGTTTGTGGGGCGCCAAATGTAGCAGCAGGTCAGAAAGTTATCGTTGCAACGGTAGGCTGTATGCTCTATCCACAACCAGACCAAGCTTTTGAAATCAAAAAGGCAAAAATTAGAGGTGTGGCCTCGGAAGGCATGCTCTGCGCCGAAGACGAACTCGGCATGGGCGCAAGCCATGACGGCATTTTGGTGCTCCCCGCAACTGCAACTGTTGGGCAAGCGGCAGCCGACTTTTTCAATTTAGAGCGCGACATCCAATTAGAAATCGGACTCACCCCCAACCGCGCCGATGCCATGGGCCACATCGGTGTAGCCCGCGACATCAGAGCAAAGTTCAATTTAGACAATGCCAAACGCATTGAACTCAGGTGGCCTGAAATCGGAACAATCAATAACCAAAACCTTCCTTCCCTAACGATCGGCATCAAAGACCACGATGCTTGCAAAAAGTACTTTGCAGTAGAAATGGACCATGTAAATGTGGGCCCTTCGCCCAAATGGCTACAAAACAGACTCAAAGCGATCGGGCTCAAGCCCATCAATAACGTGGTAGACATCAGTAATTTTGTGCAGCGCGAACTCGGCACGCCATTACATATTTTTGATGCAGCCAAGACCGGAACAACACTTGAGGTTCGAACCGCCAAGGCCAATGAAAATTTATTAGGCCTCGACAACACCAACTACAAAATGGCAGGTCACGAGCTCGTGATTGCCAATCAAGACGGCGTGTTGTGCTTGGCAGGTGTCTTGGGTGGCCTAGAAAGTGGCGTTTCAGAACAGACCACTCATATCCTCATTGAATCTGCATTATTTGATGCAGTTCACATTAGAAAGGCTGCGCGCCAACACGGCCTGAATACCGATGCCTCATTTCGTTTTGAACGCGGCGTAGACCCAGCACTTACCCAAACTGCGCTGCTGCGTTGCGTAGGTTTATTACAGGAGCTCACTGGTGCCCAAGTTAAAAGTAAAACATTTGAATTCTTAGGCGAAGTAACAAACCCAATTGAATTGAACCTCACCAAACAACAAATTAACAATCTGATAGGGAATGATATTCCCAACGCACAAATAGAGCAGATTTTAACAGACTTAGACTTCCAAATCAAAGCGTTCAAGTCCGAGACATGGACCCTTTGCGTACCGACCTACCGCATCGACGTCACACGTCCTGTCGATGTCATTGAAGAAATCTTGCGCATTTACGGGCTCAATAGCATTGCGCTGCCCTCCAAATGGAATTACAGCCTCAGTGCGCTCAATGAAAAATCTTCGGAAGCTCAAAAACAAACAGCCGCCGAATTTTTAGTGGGCCGTGGCTTTTATGAGGTCATGAACAACTCGCTCTCCAAAAAACAATATAGTGCTGCGCTAGATGCTTCATTTGGTTCAGCTATCGGCATGCTCAACCCCTTGAGCCAAGACCTCGCTCATCTCAGACAAACGTTGCTTTTTGGTCTTTTAGAAAATTTAGCCTACAACCAGAACAGACAACAAGCGGACCTTCAAATATTTGAATTTGGTCAAGACTACCAAACCCACCAAGAAAACCATCAAGAAACACCGCGTTTGGCAATCGCCCTAATGGGCAAGCAAACGCTAGAAAACTGGAACCAAACTCCGGTTTCGCAGCACACTTTTTTTAGCCTCAAAAAAGAGGTGTATGCAATTTTAGAGCGTTTTGGGCTCGCTAATGCTTGTAAAGAAAGTACCTTATCTAATGTACTATTTAAACAAGGGCTGCGCATTGATTGCGACCGACAACTACTTGTTGAACTCGGTGAAATCAGTGCGCAACTTCAACAAGACCTCGACCTCAAACAACCTGTATATTACGCACATTTTGACTGGAACAAACTCCTTGAATTAGGCTCGAAAAGAAAAATTCGCTACCAAGAAGTACCAAAGTCATTCGCGGTCAGGAGAGACCTCTCTTTGCTTGTTGACCAAAACACAAGCTATCAAGCCCTGCAAGAGTGTGCCCAAAAAGCTGAAACTAAACTTTTACAAGACATTCAATTATTCGATGTCTACGAAGGAAAGAATTTAGCTTCAGGTAAAAAGTCTTATGCATTGGCTTTCTATTTACAAGATGGGCACCAGACGCTCAGTGAAACACAAATAGAAAAAGCGATGCAGCGCATCTTGAAGGCGTTAGAAACAGATTGTGCAGCGCAGTTGAGAAATTAGGCAGCTGTTGAAACTAGATGGCGTCTAGATAGCGCTCTAGATTTAGATTGTCGGCAAGCTCTTCAGCGCCGATTACGAACATATTTTTTGATTTGGTGCTATCGAGCCAAAGGGCAAGATTGGTGATGCCTACTTGCAAAGTTCCGTTGATGTCAATTTTGTGTACCGGTTTTTGTTGTTTGTCGTAGCGGGCTTTCAGCTCTAAAATTTCAGGACTGAGTTCTTGGTTTTGATTGAAAATCAATAGACTGTCCGTGCTTTCGAAGAAATCGGCTGTTTTGTCGTTGACAGCATGCACCTCTATTGCCATACGCGCCGCCCAGGACTGAACTTTTGAAGAAAACTTGTTGGAAATCAATAAAGAGATGGAAGATACTTTCATTCGGTTATTAAGATGGTCCGCAAATATAGCATGAATAACACCACGGTTACTTGTCGTAGCCTAATATTTTTAAATAGTCTTGTGCCGTTTGCTCATTGCTAAATACTTCGGTCTGAATTTTTCCGTTTTCATCTCTTGTAATCAAGATGTGTTTGGGCTCAGGAATCAGGCAATGCTTGAGTCCGCCGTAACCACCTATGGTTTCTTGATACGCACCGGTATTGAAAAAACCGATGTATTGTGTATTGTTTCTATCAAATTTGGGCAAGTATATCGCATTGGAGTGTTGCTCGGAGTTGTAGTAGTCATCGGAGTCACAGGTCAAGCCACCCAACAAAACGCGTTCGTAGTCGTCGTTCCAACGGTTGATGGGCAACATGATAAAGCGTTGATTAATGGCCCAGGTGTCTGGTAGGTTGGTCATAAAAGAAGAATCGATCATGTTCCATTTTTCTCGGTCGTTTTGCTGCTTCTGATGCAACACGCTAAAAATAGCACCGCCGCTCTCGCCTACTGTGAAAGAACCGAATTCGGTAAAGATGTTGGGCTCAGGGATATCGTTGTCTTGGCACAAACGCTTGATTTGCGTCAGGATTTCACGCACCATGTAGGCGTAGTCAAAATCAAAAGCCAAGGATTTTTTAATTGGGAAACCCCCGCCAATATTGAGTGAGTCTAATTCCGGACATAATTTTTTGAGGTCAGAATAAACGCGCAAACATTTGGTGAGTTCGTTCCAATAATAGGCCGTATCATTGATGCCTGTATTGATAAAAAAGTGCAGCATTTTGACGCGCACTCTTGGGTTTTCTTTGAGAATAGCTTTGTAAAAAGGAACGATTTCACGGTAGCGAATGCCTAAACGAGAGGTGTAAAATTCAAACTTAGGCTCTTCTTCAGAGGCAATGCGGATACCGATATTGAGTTCTTTAGTCGTAAGGCTAATGAGTTGTTTGAGCTCATCTATGT
>JBIKZM010000074.1:0-6511 GCA_044354735.1 Crocinitomicaceae bacterium | reverse complement strand
TGCCAAGTTTATCGATAGAAACTAAAAAGGGCCTAGAGCGGCTCATCAAAATACAACGCAGCGACTCGCTGCAGTTTTCCAAAAATGAAATAGAGGCGTTGTTCAAGCTCGCTTATATGCATTTCCCAGAGCAATTTGAGCCACTTCCGCAAACCGATTACTACGGTGGGCTCCATGAATTCAATCACTACCTGCGCATCCATTTGCGGCGCAAAGGCAAGCTTATTTGGATGGATATCGGTTTTTCTGCGATTGGCAACTGCACACTAATGATCTATCCAGATATGGAAATTGAGATTTTCAACCATCGGTATACCAAAGAAGAACTCAATAAAGAACAAACTGCAAATCCTAAATATTACATGTGGAACGACTAATTTGGAGCTTACTTTTTATTAGTAGCATTTCTTTGCTGCGTGCAGATCTACTTCCCGTGGAACTCAGATTGACATTGAAGCAGGTGCCCACGCTTTCTGATCAGTACACCGTGCTCGAATTGGAAATCAAAAATGAATCTGCATTAAACAATAGCATCTTGGTGCCTGGGCATCCGCAACTTGGGATGGGTTTGTTTGAGGTGTTTGCCTATGAGCACAAAGAAGAAATGAAATGGACCCTCGCCCGTACTTACAATTTGGTACTGGCAGATTCAGCAGCTGCAGACCAAAAATACATACAGTTTTGGAGCCTGCGGCCATTGGAGAGTTTCAAACAATTGTTTGTCATCAACGAAGCGCCCTCATCAGGAAGGGCTTACCAAATCATATACCAACCACATGTATGCGAGGCCTATTTCAAGTACGCATTTCGCTGGTACGACGGCGAAGGAGAGCCAACTGACGCGGCCATAGATGGCGATCAGCGCTTTGCGTATCAGGGCCCGATGTATAGTGATCTTTGTCAGGTTTTTGCGCAGCCCGAAACGTTTTTTGCGCTAGACCACAAGAGCAAAAAGTATTACAAGGCAAAGTGGGGGCAGGTCAAAGGGCAACTCAAGCGGCATAAAAAATACACAGCAACTTGGCCTGTTTTGAATGCGCAGCTCTACAGTCAGGTGGTTTTATCTTCTTTGCCTACGTATTCCCATAAATACGTCATACTAGAGACTAAAAACGGCATAGCCTATCTATCTCTAGGTTATCAAATTGGCAAAATCTACCCATTTCGAAGTTTTTTGGCTAAAATCGCTCATCTTTGTGGTGCCAGACGCGTATTCTGGCGTACTTCATCATCAAAAGCAATTAAATTAACCCACTTCCAAATTACCCCTTTCCAATGAAATTGATCCTTACACTTCTCTTCACATTTTCTTTCTCTGCATTCTTCGCACAAGACAACCCCGCTAGCAAAGAAATCAACGAAGCCATCAAAGAAATGGATGCCGGCAACTTTTCGCAGAGCCGTGTCATTTTAGAGGGCGTTTTGCAGCAAGATTCTACCAATTACGACGCTTGGTACGAGTATGCCTATAGCTACTACATGCAAAAGGATTACGCCAAGGCGGTGCAACTTATGCAAACCCAAACGGATCACGCAGAAGCCACCGATCAGTTGTGGCAAATGATTGGCAACAGCCAAGATATCATGGGTAACTCTGAAGACGCGTTGGCAACCTACGCTAAAGGCATGGAGCGCTTTCCGCACAGCGGCCGCTTGTATGTAGAGTCCGGCAATATCTTTTTGATCAAAGGAGAAATCGAGAAGGCCATTCCGTATTATGAAAAAGGCATACAAATGGCGCCAGAGTTCCCTTCCAACTATTACCGCTTGGCGCGTATTTTTTGCAATTCTGAAAACGAAATTTGGGGCCTTATTTATGGTGAAATTTTCATCAACCTAGAGCGCAATACCCAACGCACCCGCGAGATGAGCGCTATTTTGTACCAAACCTACCAAAACGCCTTCTTATTTGGAAAAGACGGCGTCGGATTGAGTTTTGCAAAAGACATGACTCCGTTTACGATGGCATTTGAAGCTACAATGGCTACTGCCGCAGCGCAGTACCAACTCAGCAATAAAAAAGCAAGTATCAATGTGGCTTCTTTATTGAGCATCAGAAAGGCATTTATGACAAGTTGGTTGCAGAGCGATTATGCCAAGCAGTTTCCAGTACAACTTTTTGATTTTTGGCAAGGGATTGACGACATGAACTTCTTTGAATGCTACCACTACTGGGCGTTTAGTCAAGCACCAAACGACCAATTCGAAAAATGGCGCAAGGCCAATGAAACCAACTTTGGTTATTTCGTCAAGTGGTACAACCCCAATCCAATCGTGATCACGGAAGCCAATTACTTCTCGCGTTCTAAAATGCTCAATTGAGTAGGTAAGGAACCCTTAGTGTTGTTGATTCGTTAAGTGTATTGATTCTTAAAAAAGAAGTATTTTTTGGAATGGTAATTCTCCTGCCCTTTTGCATATTTTCACTTTGATATCCAAGGTCCTTACCCATGAGGTCTGCTGTTTGGATTTCAACGATTGAAGAACTATAGATTTCAATTTGAAAAGGGTTGATCCATTTCCATTGTACAGCGTAAGGTGCTGAAAGACCAGCACTTGAAACATTGACATCCACCAGCACTGTATCGGTATCACAGAGCCCTTCTGCGATGAGCATTACTTGATACGTACTCATGTTGTATTGAAAGCCTATAACCGCTCCAATTTCAATAGTCATGTCTGGGAAATACCAAGTAAAGTTGGCGTCTTGATTTGCGGTGGCAGAGAAACTCAATAAGCTTGCACCCGGAATGCTCGAATAAGCAACCGTTGCTTGGAGGGTGCTATCCGGATGCACTAAAGACCAAGTACTCAGACTATCCAGGACAATTGAACTTGCAACTTGTGACAAAATACTCGCAGTATTTGGGTCTATACCGGGGTTATATGTGTTGCCAACGGATGATTTATGAAATAATGAAACATAAAAAGTACAGGCCGCCAAATAAGATCCTTCTAAGCTCGGGTGCGAGCCGTCTTGTTGGTAAAGATTGATATTGGGGTAGTTATCTCGGACGTATTTCCAAGCTACTCCGACCGGAGAAACCGCTGCATTGGCAGAATCGGCAATGCGCAGGTAGGCGTCGCGCAAACGCGTATTCATTTTGTCGAAAGTATTGATGGAGTCCCACTGCGGATCGCCGGTTTGGCGCCCCCAGGTCATGAAATAATTGACCTGACTACAAGGCTGAATGGCTTTGGCGCTGTCTGCCAACTGTACGGCGTAAGGTAGCGTTTGGCTATTCACTTGCTCAAAAGGAAAGCTCGGTTCTTGGCTTTGGCCTTGTAAAATGATGTAATCCCATTCTTGCGCCGCCATTTTTTGGTAATTAATGGGGTTGCTAGCGTGCATTTGAAAGGTTTGACCGCCGGGCGTATTGCTGTCGTAGATGAGCACATCTCCGAGTGAGCTGCTGAGGTCTTGCACCATTTGCGGCAAGTTATTGACGCCCAGGTAGCTGTTGCCAATGAAAAGCGCGCGCAAAGTATCTTGCCCAAAGAGAAGGGTATTCAGAAATAAAATACAGAAAAGTATACTCCTTCTCATGGATAAAGGATTTGTTACAATCCGTTGGCTGCCATGCGCAATTTAAGGTCGATATACGCTTGCTCGTAAGCTTCGCGTTGCTTTTTGTCGCGGTTAGAGATGTCCATGCGGCCCATTGTTTTGAGGATTTCGTCTGCAGCGTTTGTGTTGCGCAACGCGAAGTAGGCCTCTAGTAGGTTAAAGTAAATGGCTACAGTGACGTCTTTGTCTATGCGTGCTTTTTTGTTTTCGATGTCAGACTCTTCAAGTGCTTTGTTCCACATAGTGATGGCCTCATTGAGCTTCATTGTACCTTGCGCTTCGTTGGTGCCGAGCATCTTGAAGCCTAGGTTGGCCGCATTGAAAGCATCTAGCAAGTCATTGTGCGACTCATTTTTAGATTTCACGAAGTTGAGTTCGAAGGTTTCTTCGGTGCGCTCAAAACCAATGCGGTCATTGACCATGTGGTTCATTACTTTGAGGTTGTCTTGCAAGCATTTGTCTTCCATTTGCTTCATCACAGCGCTTACATCCATAGATGGTTGGGTTTTGGTAGCAGCGCCTTTGTACAACTTGAATTCGGTGAATTCGGCTGGCGCAGCCGCATAAATTTCTTGGTTGATGGCGTTGGCCACGCGGAAACTCATGGCGTGGCGGTAAGTGAACTCGATGTGGTAGTAAGTGACCTTAGTTGTCGTGCTTACGCCGTCTTTGCGCGACACTTCATCTTTGACCTCAGAAACAATTTTAGCTGGTGTAGCTTCAAAACCTTGTAAGGTAACGGTATAGTTGAGGGCGTTTGCAGCACCTTTTTGCAAGCCATCGATGAAGAGGTAGGTAGACGCTAATGAATTGTAGTCATAAGCAGTTTTCATCACTGGCATTGGGATGGTGCGGCGGTATGGTTGGGCAACGTAGTCTTTGACAGGCTTGTTGTTCTCGTTGAGCACTTGTTTTTCGATGATTTTGGAAGCGGTAGATTTTTCGTTCCAAGCTTTGGTCTCGCGCTCGAATTTGTCGTCGGCAGCTTTTTGTTTGTTAGGTAGATCAGCCATTTCGCGCTGGTAGTCGGCCTCAGCTTGTACTTTGTCGGCTTCGTATTGCGTGAGTAATTTTTGGTTTTCTGCCTCGTAAGCAGCGGTAACTGTGGCGGTATAAGCAGTAGGCTTTGGCTGAACAGGATTGCTCGGAAGTTTAACGTAAGTGTAAGTAATTTGCTCCCCTTTTACAGATTGTGCAAAAGAATTGAAAGCGAGGGCCAAGGCCACAAATAAGGTTGAATTTTTCACGTGTTTATTTTTTGTACCCGCAAAGGACGTGAAATTCGAAGGAATAGTTGCTTAGTTTAAGCTTAATAATTTGTTAAATGATTTTTTCGAAGCACCGAGAACATTAGTGGTTTGATTTTGTTTAAGTAATAAATTCAAACATGAAACAAAACGGTATCAAGGTCAACAACGATACAATTGACATCCTCATTGACGAAATGGGCGACGAACACGTGAGTACCTCCGTAGAAACTCCCCTCAGACCAGACGCATTTGTACTTTCAGACGACCAAAAAATCGAACAAATTGCAGCGCATTTTGGTCAAATCATGGACCTACTAGGTCTGGACCGCACAGACGACAGCCTCAGTGGCACACCAAAGCGCGTAGCTAAAATGTATGTAAAGGAAATTTTTAGCGGCCTCAACCCCGCCAACTTCCCAGACATCAAGCTCTTTGAAAACAAGTACCAGTACAACCAAATACTCGTCGAGAAGAATATTTTGTTCTACTCTAACTGCGAGCACCATTTCGTGCCCATCATCGGTAAAGCGCACGTTGCGTATATTTCTTCTGGAAAGGTAATTGGCTTGTCCAAGATCAATAGAGTTGTACAGCATTTTGCCCAGCGCCCCCAAGTACAAGAGCGCCTCACCATGCAAATCACCAACGCCCTCAAACAAGCATTGGAAACGGAAGACGTAGCGGTTGTCATCGACGCCACGCACCTTTGTGTTTCTTCAAGAGGCGTCAAAGATGTCAATAGCAGCACCGTAACGGCGCATTACTGCGGCAAATTTGAGCAAGAGCAAACTAAAAACGAGTTCTTGAAGTATTTGGATATATAAGCTTTTGTTTTGAAGATGCCCTCACAAGAACAAATCATCGAGACGCTTGGTCTACTACCTCATCCAGAAGGCGGATTCTACAAAGAAACCTATCGTTCTGAACTTGCCCTCGAGGGTAAAGATCGGCAACTGCTGACTTCCATCTATTTCTTGCTAACCTCAGAAAACATTTCCAAATTTCACCGCATCAAAAGCGACGAACTCTGGTATTTTCATGCGGGTAGCCCTTTGATTGTGCATACACTTGGCAAGCGCGGCCACCAACACCACCACCTCGGTCTCGATCTATCCAAAGGCCAACAACCTTTTCTCTGGATCCCCAAAGACACCATTTTCGGTAGCACCGTTCTGGAAAATTATGGCTTCTCATTGGTTTCTTGCGCCGTTGCACCCGGCTTCGACTTTCGCGATTTCGAACTTTTTGAGCGCTCGGAACTGTTGGCAGCTTATCCGGAGCATAAAGAGATTGTGGAGCGTTTAACTTAGTGAGCTTTTATCGGTGTTTTCAGGATGGATTGAGCATCGGCGGCTTAAATTACTTCCATAATTGAGTTCAACATACTTTCCATGGATAGTTTATCTAGTTTGGAAAAGGCAAACCACTTTTTACCGAGATCTTTGAGTGAAGCCCCTAGGTGATAGACTTCGTTCTGGTCAATAATTAAAAAGCGGTCGTGGCTTTTATCAAATGCTTTCCATTCAAAGTTGCCATATTGCTCATTTGCTTTTTTCAAGTCTAAATCAAGTTGTGAACTTTTACTTTTTGAAAGTAAAGTGACAGCAACATGCTTATCCTTTTTGGTTAAATGCAATAAAGTGCTTTCGTCTATGTAATTGTCAATCAAAACAATATTCTTTTTTGCACTACG
>JBIKZM010000073.1:0-6545 GCA_044354735.1 Crocinitomicaceae bacterium | reverse complement strand
GTTCACTGAACCTCGCTTTAAGCCATGTACCTGTCGGGACTTACAAATCCATGACCTACACACTAGGTGTCGATAGCCTTCGCAATGTTTCTGGAGCTCAAACCGGAGCGCTTTCAACCGCGAATGGTATGTTCTGGAATTGGAATTCAGGTTATATCATGCTGAAGGCAGAGGGAACAAGCCCTGCATCTAGCTCAGGAAGCTTTGCGTATCATTTAGGTGGTTTTAGTGGCCAGTACAATATCGTCACAACCAAAACGGTCAATTTTGACACTGAGAAACTCATGATCAACAATGACCACGCTTGTGAAATTCATATGAAGGCAAGCCCTTCTTTTTTACTTTGTAACGATGCCGTAGCCAATGGTGCCAACGTAATGATGCCTGGGGCAAGAGCAAAATCTCTAGCGTTAGATTTTTATAGTTCTGTCGTTTTTGAACACTTACACAATTAATAACAATGGGTTTGCTTTACCAAAGTAAACTTGATCAAATTTGGAGCCGCCTATTTGTGGCGGCTCCTTTTTTCGCTTGGCTATTCATCAGTTCTTGTACAAAGGAAAATGTTTCAGATTTTCAAGCGCAAGTTCCTGCTTATTTTCCAAAACCCAATTACACAAAACATGTTCAAGACTACACGAAAGGTCGTTTTGAACTTGGTAAAAAACTCTTTTTTGACCCCCTACTTTCCACCGACCACAGCGTCTCTTGCGCAAGCTGCCACAGCCAAACGCATGGTTTTGCCGATCACAATGTGCGTTTCAGCTCTGGAATATACGGCAGAAAAGGCCTTCGCAATACGCCAAGTATTGCCAACATGATTTGGTATCCAGCATTTGGATGGGATGGCGGCGTCAATCATTTAGAGATTTTTCATTTAGGGCCCCTCACCAATGAGCTGGAGATGGGTACGGATATGAATGGAGTTTTAAACCGTCTGAACCACAATCAAAATTACCGTGATCTGTTTAAAACACACTATGGGGTTGAGCAAATCAGTGATTATGAATTATTCAAAGTGCTTACATTGTATATTTCTCAAATTCAATCTTTTCAATCCAAATACGATCAATATAAGCAAGGTAAAACAGACCTTTCAACAACAGAAAAGGCAGGTTATGAATTGTTTCAGCAACACTGTGCACAGTGTCATCAAGAACCACTTTTTACAAATTTCACCTATCAAAACAATGGACTTGATAGCGTATTTGCCGATACCGGAAGAGGAAAGATCACCAACGAAATTACGGACTATGGAAAATTTAGAGTTCCTTCGTTGAGAAATGTTTCGCTCACCTACCCTTACATGCACGACGGCCGATTTTGGGACTTGAACGAAGTTCTTGAGCATTACAGCAATGGCGTTGTAGAGAACAGTCAAAACCTCAGTCCTGATTTGAAAAAAGGAATGAACTTATCAAACGTACAGAAACAGCAACTTATCGCGTTTTTAAAGACCCTCACAGATTATAAATTATTGAGTGATCAGCGATTTTATTGAAACAAAAAAAGGGGAGCCGAAGCTCCCCTTTTCAATGATGGGTATTGGGTAATGATTATGCTTTAGAATCAGATTTAGCCAAAGCGTAGATAACCAAACCGAAACCGATTTTGTTAACGGCATCACCGATGTTGTAAACAACATCCATCCAAGGGTTTGGACCAGCGCTACCAAAAGCACCGAACAATCCGCCTGGTGTACCGATGATGTAACCTAATGGATAGATAGCCCATCCAACAAGTACGAACCATGCCAAAATACGCGTTGCTTTTGCAACTGCAGGACCTGCAGATTCAGCCAATTTAGCCACTTCACCAAACCATACAAGGTAAGCGATGTAGAAATAAGCAGCACCTGAAAGAACACCCCACATAACGCTGTTGTCACGGTCTACAGACTCACCGAAGTAACCTGTAACGAGCATCACAACAGAAGCAAAGATAAGTTTCCAAAGTAAACTTGTTTTAGCACCTGCTTTTTTGGTGATCAAATAGAATTCTACACACATTAATGGAACAGTCAGCATCCAGTCTACGTAACGGAAGAACGTAGGTGAAGTTGATGTTGCAGTGAAATAATCACGCATGTAGTAGTAGTGGACCGCGGCGATGAAGGTGATGAGGCCGGAAACTAAGATGGAGGTTCTCCACTTCTCTTCCATGTTGCGCATTTCCATAAAGAAGAATGCTGCTGCAGCCATCATGGCCATCGTTCCAATGAAAAAAGTAAACGCTGTGTAAGTGTACACGTCTCCTTTTTCAAATAATGCTTGCACGTTAAGTGCACTAGATAAAGAAAATAACATAAATAGATAGGTTTAGTTTTTCCTACTCTTTTGTGGCTTTTCGGAAACCGCCAATAATTATTTGAAAAACAATGATATACAATTATTGTTTAAGAATTGATAAAATTTATTCAACAAATTGACGAAAACCTAACTCTATAATTGTCAATATCTTAGCTGAAAACCCAGTAAAATCAATAGAAACGGTAGATAAACGGCAGGCGCATTTGTAGGCCTTTCATTTTTTTAATTTGCGTAAATTTTTGATAATAGGCCAATAATTCTTCCGGAATCTGCACTTGAGCACTGCTTTTTTCACCTTCTAATTCTTCGTCGAGTAGCGCTAAAAAGGTATTGAAAGTGTTGTCTTCTTTTTGTGGGTAATACACTACTTCTTTGACCCCAACCTGCTTGCCCAATGCTTTTACACAGCTATTCAAGCCACCTAATTCATCAACTAAGCCACATTGCTGCGCATTCTTTCCAGTCCACACTCTTCCTCTTGCTACTTGCTGTACACGCTTTTCTGACATTTTCCGACCATCACTCACGCGTTGAATAAATTGCGTGTAAATGGCATCGACTTCCAGCTGCATGAACGTATATTCTTCTAAACTCATTTTGTGGGTCAGTGAAAGTGTCCCGAAACGATGCGTCCGGACTTCATCGGTAGTGACGCCAATTTTATTCTTGAGAAAATCACCGGCATAAGGCACCACACCAAAAACGCCAATAGAACCTGTCACTGTCATGGGGCTCGCGTAAATTTTAACTGCAGGCATGGCAATATAATACCCGCCTGATGCAGCGTAGTCTCCCATCGAAACATAAAGCGGTTTTTTGGCTGCTGTTAACGAGACTTCTTTCCAGATTTCTTCGCTGGCCAAAGCAGAACCTCCAGGGCTATTGATGCGCAGTACAACACCTTTCACGTCGTCGTCGTCGCGGACCTGACGCAGCATTTTGGCCATGCGTTCAGTACTCACGCCCTCTCCTTCCGTAGCAACGTCACCCTCTGCTAAAATAACGGCAACGTGACGCTCTTGTTTGGCAAGCAGTTGGTTGTCATGATACGTATCGCGGGCATACTTAGTAAAGGCCTGCAGGCGCAACGGTGTGTTTTCGTCTATACCTACTTTTTTCTTGAGTAAAGTGAGCACCTCACCTCTGTACATTGTTTTATTGAGCAACTTTTGTTTTGCGGCTTGATCCAAATTTCGAACTGCCAAAGCATTTACCAATGAATCGATTGTTGTGGTGTCTAGTTGTCTGGAAGCTGAAATATCGTTGCGGTTTTGCTTCCAGAGATCTTGCAATAACACTTGCATCTGCAAGCGACTTGAGTCAGACAATTCACTGCGGTAGAAAGGTTCAACAGCACTCTTGAAGTCATTTTCTTTACCTCGAACCACCATGACGCCAATTTGCAGTTCGTCAAGTAAGTTTTTAAAGAAGTAACTCTCGGCATGGAGTCCGCTCCAAACAAATGAAGCCCCATGCATGCCGTAAACTTCTTTGCAAGCGCTGCTCACATAATAATCTAATTGACTTACTTGCTCGCCTGTCAAATAAGCAACCACAAATTTTCCTGATTTTTGAAAATCGAGCAAAGCAGTCCTTAGCTCTTCGGCTGTGGCCATACCCATACTTGGATTTTTCATTTCCAAGAAAATACCTTTGATTTTTGAATCTTGAGCAGCTTCTTGCAGACCAACCAAAATTTCAGGTAAACCCATGGCTCGGTTCAGGCGCAGTGAAGTGGGGTCAAAAGACTCATCTGACTCATCTTGAATGGTCCCGGATAACTTCAGGTGCAAAACCGTTTTGTCTTGGAGTGCAAGTGGCTCTGGGCCGAAATCACCAAAAGAGCCAATAATGCCACCGAGAATGAGAAAGAAAAAAACCATACCCACCAAGCCGGCAACAAATACAGCAAGGAAACTTGGCCAAAACAGTTTACCGAATGAAAGGCGATTTTCTGACATCTTAAGAATTTAAAAGTGCGTGTAAGCCAAGGCGATTGACCGGATTGATGCGCAAGCTGAAACGGATGTTCTGCGCATAGTTGGTAAAGAGGTCACCAGAAAAGGTATTGTTGCCATAAACCAAAGGAAAATAGACACCAAATACTTTTCCAAGTCTAAGCGCAACCCCAGCGTTGTAATACATATCAACTGTTTGAAACGTACCGCGCCCCGCACCAAAATCGGCAAAAACGCCAAAGAAGTTGGGCTTAATTGGAAGTTGAGCGTATAGCGTTGCGGTTGTGAGCCAGTTGATATTGCTACCCGCTGAATTGCCCGTATGAAACTGCCCATGACGCTCCATGCGCTGCTGCGACCAAAAGCCACTGACGTCGGAACGACCAAAGTTGTAGTCTTCTAAAAATAAATCTTGCTGGCCTTGCAAACCATTGATGGCCCAAAAAAAGCGGTCGCCACTCAAGTTGGAATATTGATGGTTCAAGGTATAAGCACCAAAAAGATTGAGGGTAACGCTGCGGTCCATTTTACCTACTGAATAAGAAAAGTTTTGGTTGAGGTTCGTCCAGATACGAGAAACAAATTCTTCACCTGTTTTGAAATATTCATAACGATTGGTCCATTGCGCCTGATATGCTGGTTTTCTATAATTAGAAGTGTGTTGTACGAAGATACCTTGATCGTTGTAAGAAATGTTGTTGCCAAGGATATTTTCTTTATAAATTCCTTGGATCAATAAGTCGTGATGAAAAGCATGACGGGCTTTGCGCTCGCCAAAATTGATGGCTACATAAGGGGAGAAAGCTACAAAATAGTTGTTGGCTGCATCGCGTTGGGTACCAAATGATTTTATGGATAAACCTAGGCGCATGAGTTCGATGGCTTTGGTAGGTAAAATTTGGTATGAGAATTCAGCGATACCTGCAGGTCGCAATCTGGCGGTAGAGAGCATCGGGCTCACTAAATAGGTGAATTTTTGAGGTGCCAAACCGATGTTGTGGAGCGTTACTCCAGCCATAAGGCCATCGTAGGCATTGCCACCGAGCATTGGCGTCCAGAAAATAGTGCTTTTGTCTTTTTCGTGGTCTCCGAACAAGAATTCCATACGCAATGGTTCCACTTTGTGGAAGAGTTGATCCTTCACCCAAAGGTTGTTTTGGCGGTTGAGTTCAGGGATATCATTTGCGCGGTCGATCTCGACTTTCGTGATTTCTGAATAAGGTGTATTGATATAAAGTTGTCTTGCACCTGGCTCGGCCCAACGGGTTTCAAGCAAGCCTTTTTCACCATATACATTGACTTCAATAGGGCCATTCACCTGACCTGGGTTTCCTAATTTGACCACACTTCCTGTTTTGGAAATTTGAACATCCTTCACTTTGTAGTCGATGTGCTTGGTGGTTTGAATGAGGTCCTTGAACAACCAACTGAGGTCTTTGCCGGTTTGGGTTTCTAAGGTTTTTTGCAAGTCGGCAGGTTGTGGATGCTTGAATTTCCACTGTTGGAAGTAGGCAGACATGGCTGCATCGAATTTTTCAGCCCCGAGGTAATCCATCAGGTAAAAGAAAACAACGCCTGTTTTTTGGTACATGATGGCGCCATAGTTGAAGCTTGAGAAATCGTCGGAATGTGTTTCGAGCGGTTGATCTAGGCCAAAACTGGCAAGCGTGCGGTACATGATGTCGCCGGAGTCGTGGTGATCGAGGTCATTGAGGTGAAAGCGGCCGCCGGCTACCATGTCAGAAAAGCGCGTGTTGTCTGGGTATTTGGTTTGGACATAACGCATTTCGTTGAGTGTGTTGAGCCCTTCGTCCATCCAGCCGTGTACGCGCTCGTTGGAGCCGAGAATACCGTAAAACCAGTTGTGCCCTACTTCGTGTACAATAACCACTTCTAATTCTTCTTTCGAGCTTGAATTACCAATGACGGTGATCATGGGGTATTCCATGCCACCACCAGCACTGATTGTACCGTCAATGGCGGTGACATGCTTGTAGGGATAATCGCCGTTCCAAAGTGAATAGTAATAAGTGCCGTCGTGGAGGTATTCCAAGGCATTGGCCCAAAGTTTGGCATTTTGCGGTGTAAACATAGCCCAGGTAGTCACGGTGTCTTTGGAATGCGGCAAGACCACCTCGCCTTTGAGGACGAGAAAGCGCTTATCGGCAAACCAAGCGAAGTCGTGTACGCGGTCTTGCTTGTATTGGATGGTTTTCCATGCACTTGCCGACTCTGGAAAGTTTTTAGAGCGATCTGTTTCGGTGTTGAGCAACTTTTC
>JBIKZM010000072.1:0-6573 GCA_044354735.1 Crocinitomicaceae bacterium | reverse complement strand
GCAAAATTATTTAGAACAAGGCAATACCTACAAAGAGTATTACTTTGATCGCTCGTATCGTTCGCTCGTGCAGCTCGGGGTGTTTAGTTCGGTCAAGCCCTACATAGAAGAGCTGCCTGGCAGCAATCAACTCAATGTACATTACTATTTAGAACCTGCTAAAAAACAAGCTTGGGCTTTTGACCCGCGCTTTACCTCAAGCTTTGGTTTGCTCGGCGCAGCAGCTTCACTCAATTATACCAATAAAAATGTGTTTGGTGGGGCAGAACGCCTGACCTTCTCCATAGGTGGTGGTTTTGAGTCGCAGCCACCCGTTTTTGATGCAAATAATGAAGCACAGCTCGTTTCTGCAGGCCGGACCTTTAATACTTTTGAGCTCGGCCCTAGCCTGAAGCTAGATTTACCGGGCTTGTTTCCAACGCCAGTCACGCTCTTGGGTAAGCGTCAAAAACCCCGTACCGTCATTAGTGCGGCCCTTAACTTTGAAAAGCGAAATATCTTTGACAGACGTGTTTTTCAGCTCAATTACACCTGGAAGTTTTTGGTGGGTAAAACCCAAGTTTTTCAGATGGGTTTACCGGGCGCGTCGGTCATCAAATATGTCGATATTCAAAAATCTGCAGCTTTTGAGGCGCAGCTCAATCAAATCAATGACCTTTTCTTGTTCAATACTTATAGTAACCAGTTCATTTGGCAAGATTTCAAATTTGCCTACGAATATTCCAACAAAGACAAAGAAGACAAACCGGGCCAAAAAAAGCGCTACAATGGCACCCTCTATTTCAATAGTACTTTAGACGCAGCCGGTAATTTGCTTTACGCTTTTCGCGCGCGTCAGGACACCCTGAATGGTCAATACTTATTGGGAAAACTGCCTTACTCACAATTTGTACGCCTAGACAACCAACTCATCGCCTCTAAGCGCTTGATCAATAAAAGCACCCTGCATTTGCGCATGCATGCCGGGGCGGGCCTCTCTTACGGCAATTCCAAAACCTCCATGCCCTACGACTACAGTTTCTTTGGCGGAGGCTCCAATGACAACCGCGGCTGGAGAGCACGCGCTTTAGGCCCCGGGGCCTACAAATACCACCTCGATACCAGTCGCTTGGCTACTCAAATTGGAGACATTCGCTTTGGCGGTGCGCTCGAATACCGTTTTGAGCTGAGCAGCACGTTCAAAGGAGCGGTTTTCACTGATTTTGGCAACATCTGGACCTACCGCGAAGACATCTCCCGCGTGGGCAGTCAGTTCAATTGGCAAACGTTTATTCCGCAGTTGGCTATTTCTGCAGGCTTAGGTTTGCGCATGGACCTCGATTTCTTCATCCTGCGCCTAGACGTCGGGTTCCCGATTTTTGACCCCGCATTTGCCGATGGCGCGCGTTGGGTTTTTCAAGACTTCAAAACCCGCCAAACGTATTACTCAGAAGGGATGCAACATTTCAACATGTCTCTCGATCAAGTAAAGGCCATTATGCCAAGGCCTTTTCTGCCCAATTATTTAAATTTCGGAATTGGTTATCCTTTCTAACATGAAAACAGGTACTCCTTTTATTTTATTGGTATTGCTCTTGACCTCTTGCATGAAAGGGGAGAAGGTAGACCTCATTGTGCACAACGCCAAAATCCACACCATGGATGTATCGGGTGCTGTTCAGGACGCCATTGCCATTCGCAATGGTAAAATCGTTGAAGTGGGCCCTGAGCGTCAGATCCTCAACAAATACCGTTCTGATGAAACCATCGATGCGCAGGGCAAAGAAATGTATCCTGGCCTCACCGATGCACACGGCCACATGCTCATGTATGCCAAACAATTGCTGGGTATTGATTTGCGCGGCGTGCGCTCCGAGCAAGAACTCATACACCGCTGTGAGCAGTACAAAGCCCAGCATCCAAAGCTCAAATTTGTGTTGGGCCAAGGTTGGGACCAAACCCTATGGGCTGGTCAAGAAATGCCCACAAATGGGCAATTGAATGCGCTTTTCCCAGATATTCCTGTTTGTTTGTATCGCATAGACGGCCATGCCGCATTGGTCAATGATTTTTTAATCCAAAAAAGTAACTTACTCGATCAAATAGATGCGTTGCGTGGCGGCGAAGTCGTTTTTACAAAACAAATTCTTGAGGGTAATTTGAGTTTGCCAAGAAATGTCAATTTACCCACAAATGCCAATTTTGGTCAAAAAATTATTCTTCAAACCTACCGGCCTTCTGGTGTACTCATCGACAACGCCATCAATGTTGTCCAGCCTTTTCTACCGAATTACACCAAAAAGGAATATTTTAAGGCGCTCTTGCAAGTGCAAGAAGAGCTCTTGCAATACGGCATCACGGGTGTTCACGAAGCCGGTATCGATTTTGAGCACATTGCTTGGTTGAAGCAACTCATCAAGGGAGGTAAGTTGAAGCTGAATGTATATGCTATGCTCATGGATTCTCCTCAAAACCGAAGTTTTGCGCAAAAAAATGGCCCCTATCGCTACCGAAACCTCTACATCCGCAGTTTCAAGTGCTTTGCCGATGGCGCGCTCGGTTCCAGAGGTGCCTTGTTGAAAGCACCTTATCATGACCATCCAGAAAGCAAAGGTTTGTTGTTGACCGAAATCGAGCGCATGCAAAATCTCGCTCAGTTTTGTGTCAAAAACGCGTACCAAATGAACACGCACAGCATCGGTGATTCAGCAAATGCGTTGGTGCTTTCCATTTACGAGCAAGTTTTCAAGCAAAAGCCCGACCACCGCTTTCGCATAGAACACGCACAAGTTGTAGACCCCAAAGATTTTCAGAAGTTCGCCAATTTTGCCGTTTTCCCATCGGTGCAACCCACCCATGCGGTTTCCGATGCCGATTGGGCCGAAGCGCGCCTTGGTAAAGCCAGAATGAGTGGCGCATATGCCTACAAAACCTTATTGAATCAGTTTGGCATGATTGCCCTTGGTACAGATTTTCCTGTTGAGCAAACCAATCCGTTTGCGACCATTCAAGCGGCTTACAACAGTCCGTTTAGGCAAGCACTCACTCTCGATGAAATCCTCAGAGGCATGACCATCTACGCCGCTTTTGCCTCCTTTGAAGAAAATAGAATCGGCACATTAGAAAAAGGAAAAGACGCTACTTTTGCCATCTTTGAATACCCAGTGAGTCCCGAAGCAGGGCAAGTGCAAAACTACGCGTGGCGCACCTTCATCAAAGGGAAATGTGTTTTCAAGTTAGAAGCATTGTAAAAAATAAGGTGTTAAACCAAATTGTATAAACCCATTGAATCATGAAAAATAGGCTATTCGGATTTCTAGTCATGTTCCTTGCTTTAACTAGTTGGGCTCAAAGCACTCAAAAGGACTTTAATTCTTTGGATCAAATGATAGACAACTGGCATTTGGCAGCCACTCAAGCCAATTTTGAAGCTTACTTTTCAGTCACCACCTCAAATTTTGTCTTTTTAGGTACAGCACCTGGTGAGCGTTGGACAAAGCCTGAGTTTATGGCTTTTTGCAAGCCTTATTTTGACAAAGGAAAGGCCTGGGATTTTGCGCCTAGCAGGCGCAATTGGGGATTCGCAGCCAACGGAACAGTTGCTTATTTTGACGAAGATTTAGGAACCTGGATGGAAGGTTGCCGCGGAAGTGGTATTTGTATTTTGGAAAATGGGCAATGGAAAATAGCGTATTACAACCTTACCGTTTTGATTGAAAACGATAAAATCAAATCATTCATCAAATTACGCAAGCACTAATGTTTGTCTCAGACAATCGCGTAGCCAGCGCTAAGCAGTATTTTTTTGATCAATTAGCCGATACATTCTCAACGAGTGAATGCAAATCGATGTGGTCTGCGGTGCTTTCTGCTTATTTTGGCTGGACGCCTAGTGACATCCTTTTGAATACCAACGAGCGTTTTTCGGAATCAGACTTGCTGCGCATTCGCGGGGTAGTAAAGCGCTTGCAAAACCAAGAGCCGTTTCAATATATCATGGGCGAAGTGTATTTTGCTGGTTTAAAATTAACTACCGATCAGAGAGCGCTTATTCCAAGACCCGAAACCGAAGAGCTCGTGGATCTAATTGTGCAGTTAAACGCTACTTTTTCGTCGATTCTAGATTTGTGCACCGGTTCAGGTTGCATCGCATTGGCACTTCAAAATAAATTTCCAAATGCCAAGGTGAGGGGCCTTGATTTGTCTGCAGACGCCATTGCCCTTGCCCAAGAAAATGCGCTTCAAACAAAGCTTGAGGTTGAATTTGAGGTCGCAGATGTACTCCATTGGAAGCCGAGTACAGCATTTGATTTGATTGTTTCAAACCCACCTTACATTCCGAACCAAGAAAAAGAACAGATGCAGGCAAATGTGCTCGATTTTGAACCGCATTTGGCTTTATTTGTCCCAGACACCGATCCTTTGTTGTTCTACAAGCACATCATCCAAGTTGCGCAAAACAGTTTGGCTTTCGATGGTTTTCTCGCTTTAGAAATTCATGAAAATTTTGCCCTTGAAACACAAGCGTTGTTCGAAGGTCGCCAGTTCAAAAATGTGCAAATTCATCTAGATTTACAAGGTAAACAACGCATGATTTTAGCGCAAAAAGCGTAACTTTAACTTATGGATCAAAAGGATATTCAGACCCAAATGCAGGAGTTGGCGACAGCACTGCATGCGCACAACCGCGCATATTATGTGCTGAATTCCCCCCAAATCTCAGATTACCAATTCGATATGCTCCTCAAGGAGTTAGAAGCGCTAGAAAATCAATATCCAGAATTCTCTGACCCAAATAGCCCCACCAAACGCGTCGGGGGTGACCTCACCAAAAAGTTCCAGACCAAAAAGCACCGCAGCCCCATGCTTTCGCTTTCCAATAGCTACTCTGAGCAAGAAATCATCGAATGGGCTGAGCGCTGCCAAAAAACGCTGCAAGAAACCTCTGAGTTTGTTTGCGAGCTCAAATACGACGGCGTGGCTATTGGCATGCGCTATCAAAATGGCAAGCTCTCAGAGGCGCTAACCCGTGGCGATGGCGACCAAGGAGAAGAGGTGACCACCAATGTGCGCACCATTCGCACGGTGCCCTTGGCCTTACTCAACGATTTCCCCCCAGACTTCGAAATCCGCGGCGAAATCTTTATGCCGCAGCAAAATTTTGACCAACTCAACGAACAGCGCTTGGCCCTAGGCGAGCCTTTATTTGCCAATCCGCGCAACACGGCAGCGGGCACACTCAAACTTTTAGATTCTAAGGAAGTCGCCAAGCGCGGCCTCGACTGTTATTTATACGGCGTACATGGCTTGGCCAACCACGCTCAAGGTCATTTTGAAGCCGTACAGGCCGCCAAAGCATGGGGCTTTAAAGTGCCAGATCCTGCCTTGCGCATGATCGAAAAAACCAACAGCATTGACGGCATCATGGATTTTATCCACTACTGGGACGCTCAGCGCACCAAGCTTCCTTTTGACATCGATGGAGTTGTGCTCAAAGTCAATTCCTTTGCCCAACAAGCCGAATTAGGCCTCACCGCTAAATCACCGCGCTGGGCTATTGCCTACAAATTCAAAACCCAACAGGTAGAAACACTACTCGAGTCATTGACTTTTCAGGTGGGCCGCACTGGCGCCATTACACCCGTGGCCAATTTAAAACCAGTGCAGCTCGGCGGCACCACCGTGAAGCGCGCCTCTTTGCACAACGCCGATCAAATTCAAAAACTTGATTTGTGTCAGCACGATACCGTTCAGGTCGAAAAAGGCGGCGAAATTATTCCAAAAATTGTGGGTGTCAATGTCAGTCTGCGGCAATCTGAGCAGCGCATTGCTTTTATCGCGAATTGTCCGGAATGTCAGGCCTTACTTATCCGTCAAGAAGGCGAAGTACAGCACTATTGCCCGAATGAAATGAGTTGTAGGCCACAAGTCACCGGGAAAATCATGCATTTCATTAGCAGAAAGGCACTGAACATCGATGGTTTAGGTGAAGAAACAGTTGAATTATTATATGCTAAAGAATTGGTTAAAAACCCTTTAGATTTGTATGCTCTTACTTTTGACCAATTGCTTTCTTTGGACCGCATGGCAGAGAAATCTGCAAATAACTTACTGCAATCTATTGCGGCTTCCAAAACGATACCATTTGAGCGCGTGTTATTTGGTCTGGGTATCCGTTTTGTCGGTGAAACCGTTGCCAAAAAATTAGCACAGGCTTTTGAGCATATCAACGCCATTCAAGCAGCCTCTTTTGAGCAACTTCTAGAAGTAGAAGAAATCGGGGATAAAATTGCCCAATCTGTTCTAGATTATTTTTCAAATCCAGTCCATCAAGCACTTATTGCAGGCCTGAACGCCGCTGGTTTGCAATTTGAAGCCGCGCAAAAGGCTAAAAATTCAGATTTTCTCGACGGCAAAACCTATGTTATTTCTGGTACATTTGAAACCTTTAGCCGCGACGAACTCAAAGAACTCATTGAAAGCAATGGGGGTAAAGTGGGCTCATCGGTATCGGCCAAAACCCACTTTTTAATCGCCGGAGCAAATATGGGGCCGGCCAAATTGCAAAAGGCAACAGACTTAGGTGTAACTTTG
>JBIKZM010000071.1:0-6662 GCA_044354735.1 Crocinitomicaceae bacterium | reverse complement strand
ACCAGTTCCTGGAATGGAAATGGTGGCTGGCTTGGTCCCTACTGCTATTCACGGCGATTACGACACCATGGATGTCACCCTTCGCCTTGCGATTGGTGGTATGGCTGCAGCTTTTGTTGTTCTCATCACTTACTATGCAATCCGTGAGATATACATGTATGGATTAAAAATAACTATGAACTTACTTGCGTTCATACCAAAGTTTGCGATTCCTTTTGCTATCCGCAATCGTCAAGAATAAATATTTTTGTTTTGATATAGAGCCGCTTCGTTTTGGAGCGGCTTTTTTTTGCTCGTTTCGAAAAGAGTACCAAACTTTGCAGCCGTATTGACCAAGGTGGTCAGTCTACATAATAATCATTTACACAAATATTAGCATGTATTTAGATTCAGCAAAGAAGAAAGAGATCTTCGCCCAACACGGTGGTTCAGAAACCAACACCGGTTCTACAGAAGGCCAAGTGGCCTTGTTTACATTTCGCATTGCTCACCTCACAGAGCACCTAAAAAAGAACCGCAAAGACTACGGTACCCAACGCGCACTTCAGTTGTTAGTTGGTAAGCGTCGTAGCCTTCTTGATTACCTAAAGGCAAATGATATCGAGAAATACCGCGCCTTGATCAAAGAATTAGGACTTCGTCGTTAATTCCAAGAACAGCCCGGAAAATATTATGGGAGAAGGGGCTTCGATCACATCGACAGCCCCTTCTTTTATTTTTAAAGTTGTAAACAAATAGAGATGAATATAGGAACAAGAAAGTCAATCATGACCGGCGGCAAGGAAATCCTTGTAGAGACTGGGAAGTTGGCAAAACAGGCAGATGGTTCTGTTGTGGTGCGCATGGGCGACACCATGTTGCTCGCTACTGTTGTGGCGGCACAAGACGCAAAGGAAGGCGTAGATTTTCTTCCACTCACGGTAGATTACCGTGAAAAGTATTCGGCTGCAGGTCGTTTTCCAGGCGGTTTTTTCCGTCGTGAGGCGCGCCCTTCCGAAACTGAAATTTTGGTCATGCGTTTGGTAGACCGCGCTTTGCGTCCGCTCTTCCCAGACGATTACCATGCCGAAGTACAGGTCATGATCCAACTCATGTCTTACGACGGCGTTCACAACCCAGACGCTTTGTGCGGTTTGGCTGCTTCTTCTGCAATTGCGGTATCGAACATTCCGTTCAACGGCCCAATGTCAGAAGTACGCGTCGGACGCATCGACGGTGAGTTCATCATCAACCCAACAATGGCAGAAATGGCACTTTCAGACATCGATGTTATGGTTGCAGGTACGGCCAAAGACGTCAATATGGTTGAAGGCGAAATGCAAGAAATCTCCGAAGCAGAATTAGTGGAGGTCATTAAACTTGCACACGCTGCCATTATTGAGCAATGTAACTTCCAAATAGCCCTCGGTGCTGAAATCGCTACTGCCCATCCAAAACGCGAATACTCCCACGAGTCTCACGATGCTGACGTTCGTGCCAAAGTATTCGAACTCGCAATGGATAAATGTAAAGACGTAGCGCGCCAAGGTTTGGCCAATAAAGCCAATCGCACGGAGTTATTCGATGCCATCAAAGCAGAGGTCAAAGCTGGTTTTTCTGAAGAAGAACTCGAGCACGCCGCCAAATTTATTTCCGTATACTTCTCAGAAGTGAAGAAAAAAGCGGTTCGTTGGGTAATGCTCAATGAGCGCAAGCGCTTAGACGGTCGTGAGTTCGACGAAATCCGTCCGATTTGGGCCGAGGTAGATTACCTTCCAATGGTTCACGGATCTGCAGTCTTCACACGCGGAGAAACACAATCTCTCACCACCCTTACCCTCGGCGGTAAAATGGACGAGCAAATGATCGACGGCGCTACTTTCCAAGGTACCGAAAAATTCTTATTGCACTACAACTTCCCACCGTTCTCGACAGGTGAAGCCAAACCACTTCGTGGAACTTCCCGTCGCGAGATTGGTCATGGAAATTTAGCACTTCGTGCCCTTAAGCCTGTGATGCCAGACGACTACCCGTACGCGGTTCGCATCGTTTCTGACATTTTAGAGTCAAATGGTTCGTCTTCAATGGCAACTGTTTGTGCTGGTACCCTCGCCCTCATGGACGGTGGTGTGCCCATCAAAGCACCAGTTTCTGGTATTGCCATGGGCTTGGTTGCCGACGAAGGTAAATTTGCTGTGTTGTCTGACATCCTCGGCGATGAAGACCACCTCGGCGACATGGACTTCAAAGTAACCGGTACATCCAAGGGTATCACTGCTTGTCAGATGGATATCAAGGTAGATGGTTTGCCATACGAAGTATTGACACAAGCATTAGAGCAATCGCGTGCAGGCCGTTTGCATATCCTCGGTAAAATTACCGAAACCATGTCTGCGCCGCGCCCAGAACTCAAACCACAAACACCGCGTTTGGAAGCGATTAACGTGCCCAACGAAATGATTGGTGCCATCATCGGGCCTGGAGGAAAAATCATCCAAGGTTTGCAGAAAGAAACCAAAACCACCATTACCATCGAAGAATTACCAAATGGTGAAGGTCGTGTGCAGGTACTTTCCAACAATGGCAACGATATGGCTGAAGCCATCCGCTTGATCCGTCAAATTGCATTTCCTCCTCTCGTAGACGAAGGTGCAACATACGAAGGTAAAGTGAAGTCTGTGAAAGAATTCGGTTGCTTCGTTGAAATCGTTCCCGGAACAGACGGTCTGATCCACATCTCTGAATTTGCTTGGGAAAAAACAGCAAAAATGGAAGATGTCGTGAAAGAAGGCGAAATGCTTACGTTCAAGGTGATCGGAAAAGATCCAAAAACCAAAAAATGGAAATTATCTCGCAAAGTTTTGTTGCCGCGTCCTGAGCGCCCTTCAACAGAACAACCAACTGCAGAGTAAGCTCTATTTCATTTACTGATCAAAGGCGAGGGAAACCTCGCCTTTTTTATGTGCGCGAGTTGACCAAAGGTTAACAACACTTTTACTTCTGATATCAGTATATTAACTTTCAAAGTTGTAGTTTTACCGAACCAAAAATATTTGTATGAAAAAAGTTTTACTTTTTACCCTCACCATTCTGAGCCTCAACGCGTTTGCACAGGCCTTTGAATCTTTTAATTTTACTGGCGCTGCCAATACAAACGGCTGGACAACTCATAGTGGCACTGCCGGGCAAATATTAGCTGTAACTTCGCCGTCTGGCTCGGGCAATAGTCTTTCTTATGCTGGTCTACAAGCTTCTGCAGGTAACCGCATCGAACTCAATTCAACATGGTCTGAGGATATCAACAAGCCAATTGCCATTCCTGGTACAACGGGATATTTTTCATTTTTGATCAATGTACTCAACACGACAGGATTAACAGCCGCTGGTAATTATTTCATGGGTTTCGCTGCTTCTTCAGGTGCAACAAACGTAACTATTTTCTTTCCGCGTGTTCACATCAAGTTAGGGGCCACTCCAAATACATTTCAGCTAGGTATCCTAAATACTTCAGGTGGAACTGTAACCATTTCATACGCGCCTACAGAGTACCCCTTGAATACAACTTTATTTGTTGTGGCCAAAGCAACAGCAACGGCCGTTGGTTCTCCAATTACCGCATCCCTTTGGGTGAATCCAATTGCTGGTGCAGCTGAACCGGCAGCTGTTGTGACAAACGCTTCAGGAACTAGTAACTGGGCTGCAACGGGTATCCAATCCCTTTTTATTAGACAATCTGCAGGTACAGGTAATTACGAAATCGACGAAATTCGCGCTGGTGAAACTTGGGCTTCAGTTACGCCTGGCTCAGCAGCGTCTTGTGTTTCTTACAACACAATATCAGCTACAGCATGTAACTCTTACGCCCTCAATAACCAAACCTACACTACTTCTGGTACCTACGTGCAAACACTTGCCAATGCCAATGCGGCGGGTTGTGACTCCATTATCAATTTGAATTTAACAATCAATAATGCGAATACCTCAACGCTTAATATCACCAATTGTGGTCCGTATACTTTGAATGCCCAGACCTACAGCGCTTCTGGTAGCTACACGCAATTGACGCAGAACGCTGCTGGTTGCGACAGCACCATTACGCTCAATCTATCCATCGTTGGTTCTTTGACTTACTATCAAGATCTAGACAACGATGGTTTTGGAAATGCAGCCGTTTCTCAAACGGGTTGTGCGGCCATTACAGGTTATGTCACGAATAGTACCGACTGCAATGACAACAACAACGCTATTTATCCAGGTGCAGTTGATGTGCCAGGCAATGGCATTGACGAAGACTGCAATGGTTTTGATGCGCCCTTACAACTAGGTATTTATCAGTTTGCTGCAACAGTAGATTGCGCTACCCAAGACGTAGTTGCCACCAATACAAGTACAAACTGGACTTTCTCAGATTTCACAGCTCAAGGCAACAATTGTGCAGCTGGCGGTGGTGTTTTCAACCGCAGTGCTTGGAACCAAACGGCAATTTTTGATGCAGCACAATACAACCAATTCACCATAAGTGGAGCAAATTGCACCAATCTCAATTTATCTAAATTGGCCTTGAACCACCGCACTAGTACAACAGGCGGAACGCCAACCATCTTTGTGCGTTCTAGCTTAGATAACTACGCTACGGATATTGACACTATTGCTTCCTCTTGGAATGGCAACGTTGCTTTAGCTGACACCATCATTTTACCAGCCACATTCGCTAATGTGAGTGCAGTAACTTTCCGTTTTTATGTAATCAACCAAGCAACAGCGACTTCTACCTTGCGCATGGACAACGTATCTGTATGGGGTAACACAATTACAATTGTACCTACCTTGTTTTATGCGGACACCGATGGCGATGGTTTTGGTGACCCTGCAACGGACACTTTACTTTGTAATGCACCTGCAGGTTTTGTAGCCAACAATACCGATTGCAATGACACCGATGCTTCGGTGAACCCAACAACTATCTGGTACCAAGATCTCGACAACGACCAAGTTGGAAATTCTGCAGTGTCTCAAACAGCATGTGTTCAGCCTACAGGCTATGTTTTGGCCAATGGTGATTGCGACGATTCCAATGCCTCAATTGTTGCGCCAACGATGTACTATTCAGACAACGATCAAGATGGTTTTGGAGCTGACGCTTCAGGCACTTTATTTTGTCAGGCGCCAGTCAATATGATCCTTATTGGTGGCGACTGTGATGACAACAATATTGCTGTTTACCCCGGTGCCCCTGAGCTTTGCGATGGTTTGGATAACAACTGTAACGGTCAAGATGACGAAGGCCTCACGTTCTTGAATTATTATTTTGATGGCGATAGCGACGGCTTCGGTATTGGTAACCCAACTGTAGCTTGTTCACCAATTGCTGGTTATGCAACCCAAACGGGCGATTGCGACGACAGCAACAACAGTGTGTATCTAGGTGCTACCGACTCAGAAGGCAACGGCATAGATGAAAACTGCGACGGCGTTGACGGCGTTTTAGGTCTTGCATCTCAGGAAATAATCGCTTCAATTGCACCAAATCCGACCAACGGAAGTATTCAAATCACTTTGAATCAAGTTGGCAGCGGTCAAATTCAAATATTGGATTTGAATGGCAAGGTTTTAATCACCAAACAATTGAATGAAGCTACCGCGCATATTGATTTGGGTTCTTTACAACAAGGTACTTATTTGGTAAGTATATTAACTACTCAAAAACTTATCGTTCAACGCATCAACAAAATGTAAGTTTGTAACATTTTGCGATGTTTAACGTCAACTCTTTGAAAGCCACCTTTGGGTGGCTTTTTTGTACCCGATTATTTGTACTTTTATTTCAAATCTCTTTCCATGAAAAAATTAGTATTTCTACTGCTGCCTTTTTGTGCATTTAGTCAATATTTCCAACAAGATGTCAGCTATCAAATTGAGGTCAAGCTCGATGATAAAAACCATACATTAAGTGGTTTTGAATCCTTTACCTACAAGAACAATTCTCCCCAAACGCTAGATGTTATTTACATGCACGTTTGGCCCAATGCCTACAAAAATAAAGAGACGGCACTCGCTCAGCAGCTCAAGCGCAACGATGGCGATAAAATAGCCAAGGCTGAGGCCAAGGACCTCGGTTTCATCGATTCGCTTGATTTCAAAGTCAATGGCAATAACGTAAAATGGGAATACGACCCACAACACATCGATATCGTTTTATTGCATTTAGCGAGCCCGCTTGCACCGGGTCAACAAATTCAGATCTCTACGCCATTTAAAGTGCAAATACCTTCCGGAAGTCTATCTCGTTTGGGTCATATTGGCCAATCCTATCAAATTACACAATGGTACCCTAAGCCAGCGGTCTACGATCAAAATGGTTGGAATGCCATGCCTTATCTCAATCAAGGAGAGTTTTATTCTGAATTTGGAAATTTTGATGTCAAAATAACGGTTCCTGCCAATTATGTTGTGGGTGCTACTGGTGAACTTCAGACGGCAAGTGAAATGGCTTTTTTGAATGACAAAGTCAATGAAAGCAAGAAAAAACTTGAAAAGTTGCTCAACACCGAAACAGATCGCTCTAAAAACTTTCCAGAGTCGGCAAGTGCATGGAAAACCATCCAATACAAGCAAGACCGCGTACACGACTTCGCTTGGTTTGCCGATAAGCGCTTTTTAGTCTTGAAAGGCGAAGTTGTTTT
>JBIKZM010000070.1:0-6700 GCA_044354735.1 Crocinitomicaceae bacterium | reverse complement strand
ACGCAAGCGGCTGGATCACTACCCCAGACCCAGAAAACAGCTCAGACACCGTTGCTGCAGTGAGTTCATATTTTGAAAATGCCGACACCGCCAATCGCTGGCTCATTACTCCTGCCCTTGCGCTCGGAAGCTTTGGCAACTTTATGCATTGGGAAGCCAAATCTCACGACCCGTCTTACCCTGACGACTACCTCGTATTGGTTTCTACCACTACCAACGACACCTCTGCTTTTACAGACACCATTGGTTCGGTTCAAGAAGAGAACTTTGAATGGACTTTTCGCGAAGTAAATTTAAGTGCCGCTGGCTACAACGATTCTACTATCTACATTGCTTTTGTATTGCGCACATACGATGGTTTCAAATTGTATCTAGACGACATCGAAGTGCGCAAAGATGACCCCGTTGGCTTTGCTGAGCATCCAACAATTACATGCGCTATTTATCCGAATCCTTCAAATGATTGGATCAACATTCAGGTAAGTCAAGATTTTGAACGCATAGAATTGAAATCTACTAGTGGTCAATTGCTTCGTACTTCAGACGAAAGTTCAATCAACTTAAATGACTTGAAGCCCGGACCCTATTTTTTAACAGTCTATTCAAATGGCCAAAGCCTGACAAAACGCATCGTTAAAATCTAATGCAGGCACTACTTGCACAAGTAGAACAATTGGTAAAAATCAAATTTACCGATCAAGAAGGCAGCCACGATTGGTTCCATATTGACCGCGTTAGAAAAAATGCATTGCTCATCCAACAATCCGAAGGCGGAGATGCTCTCGTTGTTGAGTTAGCCGCACTACTTCACGACTACTCCGATCACAAATACAACGGCGGCGATTTTGACAAAGGTGTTCAAGAAGTTCACGCCTTGCTCCTCGATCTCAATTCACCTGAAGAGCTAGCCTCAAAGGTTGCTCAAATCGTTGGTGTCGTTTCTTACAAAGGTGCTGGTGTTGCCGATCAAGAAACCAATTTAGAAGGTATAATTGTGCGCGATGCAGACCGCCTAGACGCCATTGGTGCGATTGGTATTGCCAGAGCATTTTCTTATGGCGGTAGCAAAGGCCGTGCTTTACACGACGCTGCCATAAGCCCCACCATGCACCACACCAAAGAAGCGTACGCCCAAGACAAAGGCCACACCATCAATCACTTTTACGAAAAGTTGTTGTTACTCAAAGACCGCATGGAAACACCTACTGCGCAACAAATTGCAGCGCAAAGACATACGTTTATGGAAGATTTCTTAGCGCAATTTATGCAGGAGTGGAATCCAGAAAATCAGGATATCTCTTCAAGAATTCAGTAGTTTTTTTTTCGATTTCTTTTTGCAGACGCTGCGCTTCCCTACTTTCTGGATACAGCATTTGATGGGCTTTGCTTTTTTGAAGGCCGCGCCATTCTTCTAGGATCTTTTTTGTGACAGGTTCAAAAAATTGGTCTTGGAATTGCGCCCAAACCACAGCAATCGCTTTTGGGTTCGGATGCACGCCGTCGTCTTTGAAAAATGAATAATCGCGCAACTGATCGAGCACAATTTCATATGCCTCAAAATAGTGACAATTTGGTGCCGTACACAAAAACTCCACGAGCAAATGCAAGCGCGCTTTGCTGCGGGTGTTTTCGATCAGGCCATCTTTCAAATGCCGAACCGGGCTTACCGTAAAAATAATGGCTAAATCGGGGTTGAAATCCACCAACCTTTGGATGAGTTCAGACCAAGTTTCTTGCAGTATGTTCAAGTCACTTAAGTGCTTTTCAAAAGATGAGGCAGGTGCTTTATGGCAATTGGCGACAATTTGACCATCACTCTTGAGTTCATAAACCCAGGCTGTACCAAAGGTGAGTAGTAAATGAGAAGCGTGCTGAAGATAGTGGCGTATATCTCGGTGTAAAATATGTACCTTTTGATCGAAGTCTTGCGCAGAAAGCGCATAAAAAGTACCGGAAAGATCCCAAGTTAAAAATACGTCGTCGCGCTGTAAAATACGCAATGGAGCGGGTTCATCTAGGGCCCAATTGAGTAGCTTGGCAATAGCCAATGGATGAAAAATTGTACCTCCCGGATTGACCAAGCAGTCAAAACCGTTTTGTTGTAACAAGCTGCCGATTTCTTCAGAAAAGCAGCTTCCAATGAGCAGCTTCTGTTGTTGATGCCCAAAAGGTTGTGGCGTACTCATGCCCCTTTCAATAAAGTTTTGGCGTTGGCAATTGCTGCTGGGCTAATTTCTTCACCACTCAGCAGCCTGGCAATTTCATGGATGCGCGCCACTGGATCAAGTTGCGTAACACTCGTTTGCATGCGCTCACCGACTACGTTTTTTTGCACCATCCAGTGATGGGTAGCTTTTGCAGCCACTTGCGGCAGATGCGAAATCGCCATACACTGGCCTTTGGCAGACATTTCGTTGAGCAACTTGCCTATTTTGAGCGCAACATCGCCCGATACACCTGTATCAATTTCGTCAAAAATGATGGTGGGCAGCGCCTTCTTTTCGGAAATCATTTTTTGTAGGGCAAGCATGAGCCTAGACAACTCTCCTCCACTTGCTGCGCGTTCTACCGGCACCAAGCTATGGCCGAGATTGGCAGAAAAGAGCAAGGCCAATTGGGTACATCCACTCGCATTGAGCTGTTCGAGTTCTTGGAGTTCAAAGGCCAATTTGGTATGAGGTAGTTTGAGTTCTTCCAAGATACCTGCCAATTGAAGTGCAAGCTGTGCTGCACCAGCTTTTCTTTGGCTATGGAGCAGCTGTGCCGCTATCCATAAATCCTTGTCAAGTACCTGACATTTTTGCTCAAGCGCCACGAGTTCTGCTTCTTGGTCTTCAAGTCCCCTACTCTTTTGGAGTAGCGCTTGTTGAATTTGAAGCAACTCCGCGACGTCTTTTGCTCTGTGCTTCAGCAAGGCCGAATTGATTTTGTCCTGAAGTGCTTCTAAAACCTGTAAATCAGCGGGGGCTAATTCATCATAGGAGGAAGCTGCAGCATCTCGCGCGACATCTTTGAGCTCGATGAGCATTTGTTGCAAGCGCTCCGCATAGCCTTTCATATCGGCGTCAACATCCTTCACTTTATCTAGAATCGATTTGATTGCATACAAATTGGTGTAGGGCCCGTTGTCATCGGTGAGGCTCGCAAGGGCAATTCTGGCTTCTTCAAGCTGACCCGCACTTGCATGTCGCTCGATCTCTTGTTCAAGTTGCTGTATTTTGGGATCTTGTAATTGCAATGCTTGGAGTTCTTCGAGCAAAAAGGTATTGTAATCTTGCTGCAGTTGATCTTGCGCAAATACTTGTTTTTTGGCGAGCACCTCTTTTTGGAGCTGTTGGAGCTGCGCAAAAGCACTTGCAAAAGCGAGCTGTTCTTGCTGCAAACCCAAAAGCACATCCATGAGTTCTAACTGAAAGCGTTTGGATTTGAGCTCTAGTGTGTTGTACTGCGAATGGATTTGCAATAAATTGGAGGTAAGTTGCTTGAGCACCTGTAAAGAGACCGGGATATCATTGATAAAAGCACGCGATTTGCCTTCGCTTGCGATTTCTCGCCTGATCAAGGTGTGAGATTCAAAATCTAAGTCATTGGCTTCAAAAAAGGGAAGATAGTCTTTGGTAAGTTCAAAAACAGCCTCTACAACTGCTTTTTTGGCACCTGGCGCAATGACCTGTAAATCGGCGCGCTCCCCTAATATGAGCTGCGTTGCCGCCAAAATAATCGACTTTCCCGAACCTGTTTCACCGGTAAATACTGTAAAACCCCGTTCAAAATCGAGCTGCACCTCTTCGATGAGGGCAAAGTGCTGAATACGAAGGCTGCGGAGCATTATTCGAGGATAGTTGAATAGCGCGTGGCGTTAGCTGGATCTAGTCTTTTGAGCAAATTGACGAGGTCTTGCTTTTCCTTGAGTTCGGAATCTGAGTAAATATTTTTGAGTTCAGTAGTTTTTCCAAAAAGGTAGCTCACCACATTGACTGTATTTGGCCTGGTGGCCATAATCGGACTCAAAAGGTTGAGGGAGGTAATTATGGCTTTTTTGCCTTCTTCTTTTTTGTCGTAAAGCTGATCGATGCCCAAGCGATGGTATTGATAGATACAAACTCTAAACGGCTCAAAAACAGGCTGCAGCATGTTGTCTACGAGGTAAAAACGGTTTCTTTTGCTGCTCTCCGAGGATTTCCAACCGGCAGCACCACCCGTTTGGGCGAGCGTTACAATTTGTTGGGCTTCCTGAAAATATGCTGTGCCACCTTTCAGAGAAAAGGAATCGTAGTCCATACCGATGATGTAGTAAGCATAAAAGGCTAAAATGGAGGTGAGGTTGTCTCGGTATTGATTGGGTACATAATTCAAGACGGCTCCCCTGGAGAAAGAAGCTTGAAAGTTTTCGTCCTGAAAATTAAAAACAATGGAGTTGTAATTGCTATTGAAAGCGGGGCGTACTGATGAAACTTGGATGTCTCCACGGTAAGCGCCGGTAGCAGGTATCTCGCGGATTTGGATTTGCAAATTGCAGTTGATGCGCTCCTCGACCTTGAATTTGTCTTTGGTCCAGGCGGTGTTGTTCATGATTTCAGTGATGCTCTGCTTCATCTGATTGATGATCTCTTGTTCTGTTGAGCTCACCTCTACTTTGTTGTCTACGACCACATTGACCTGACAATTGAGTTCTTGGGCTTGCAAGCCAGTATAGACCATTAACGCAAGCAAAATAGAAAAGCACTTATTCATGATGAGCCTCAAGTATTTGAATGAGCGCAGCAGCGGTATCGGACTTACTTTGAAGCGGTAATTCAAGACGTCGCTCTGCTTTATCGAATATAATAATTTTATTGGTATCGCTGCCAAAACCACTCACGCCATTTTGCTGTTCGTTGAGCACAATATAGTCTAGGTTTTTGCGGCGCAATTTACTTAACGCGTTTTCTTCCGAATTATTGGTCTCGAGTGCAAAACCAATTACCTTTTGTTGGGTTTTGTGGGCGGCTGCCCAAGCCAAAACGTCTGGATTTTTGACCAAAGACAACTGCATTTGGTCTTCCTGCTTTTTGATTTTCTCTAAAGCGACATCCGCCACGCGGTAATCTGCAACAGCAGCACTAAAGATGCCACAGGTTGCCCATTCCCAATGAACCTGTACTTCGCGCAATAATTCTGCGGCGCTTTCTATTTGGATCAGTTTGAGTTGAGGATGTGAAAGGTGTTGGTCTGTAGGCCCACTGATCAGAATAACTTCATGACCTGCCTGGAGTGCAGCTTGTGCCAGCGCGTAGCCCATTTTGCCCGAAGAGTGATTGGAAATATAGCGAACGGGGTCTATGGCTTCACGGGTAGGGCCGGCAGTGATGAGCCATTTTTGCGTTGTTATAGACTTTGGCTGGACATGATTTTCAAAAAAGCGCGCTACGTACGCACAAATTTGCTCGGGCTCTTCCATGCGGCCTTGGCCTTCAAGACCACTGGCTAAAGCGCCGAATGTAGCTGGAATGACTTGTAGTTTGTCAGCTACTAGCGTACCTAGGTTGCGCTTGAAACTCGGATGCTGGTACATATCGAGATCCATAGCGGGAGCTATGATACAAGGGCATTTCAAAGATAAATAAGTTGCCAACAAGAGGTTGTCGCAGGCACCGTTTGCCATTTTTGATATGGTATTGGCTGTAGCTGGGGCAATAAGCATGACGTCGGCCCACAAACCAAGCTCGACATGGTTGGTCCAGACGCCTGTTTGTTTGTTCCAGAATTCGCTGTAAACAGCTTCTTGCGAAAGTGTAGCGAGCACCAAAGGGCTCACGAAGTCTTGGGCATTGGGCGTGAGTACACAACGCACTTCAGCGCCTTGCTTTTTGAGTAAGCGAACGAGAATAGGGATTTTGTAGGCAGCTATACCTCCTGTAATACCAAGAAGGATCCGCTTGCCTAGCATGTTTATTGCAAAGACTCTGGCTTGCGTAAATAGATTTTATCTTCTAACAACTCTTGCATGGCAATGGCTGTTGGCTTGGGCATTTTTTCGTAATGCTTAGAAATTTCTATTTGCTCGCGGTTTTCAAAAACCTCTTCGAGGTTGTCTGTATGGGTTGCAAATTCTTGCAATTTTTGAGTCAACTCTTCTTTGAGTTCTGAAGAGATTTGATTGGCTCTTTTGGATATAGCCACCAAAGATTCGTAGATGTTGCCTGTTTTTTCTTCCACGAGGATGGTGTCACGGGTAACTGTAGTACGTTCTGCAGCGATATTTTTGAAACTCATTTTTGTGTTTTTATTGTTTTTTTTCTAGTAACGCCACGTAGCTTTCTAATTCCTTAAGGTATTTGGAGCTAGCATAGCGAAATGCAAAGTTACGGAATCTTTCGATTGTTTGGGCGCTTCGCTCACTTTTTTTGCTTTCGATGCTGTTGATGGTCATGAAATAAGAATTTTTGACCACCATGTAATGAACTTCTTCTATTAAAGCAGACCTGCTGTAGTTTTCCATAAAGAGCTCGCCCGCCGCCACCGCTGCTTTGAAATTTTCTGTACGGTCATAAAGCTTCACTGTTTCAAATTCTTTGCGCTCCAATTTAAAGCGGAGCTGATCGATGATGAGGTTGCAAGAATCTACCAAATATGAGCTTGGATAGCGGTCCACAAATTGCTGTACATTGCTTATGGCGAGTTCTGTTTCCGTTTGATCAAGCGTATATTCAGGTGAGTT
>JBIKZM010000069.1:0-6709 GCA_044354735.1 Crocinitomicaceae bacterium | reverse complement strand
GGTATTTTGCTATACACACCGTTTTCGTCTGGCGCAAAGCCAAAGCCGTCAGATCCAATTACCGTACCGGCATGGATGACACAGCGCGCACCAATTTGGCAATCTTTATAAATGTTTACAGAAGCATATATGGTGCTGTACTCAGCTACCGACGCATTGTCTTGGATGACCACATGCGGATGGATTTGACAGTTGTCGGCAATTTTGACATTTGCCCCAATGTAAGCAAACGCGCCGATGTAGACGTTTTCACCGACCTGAGCCGTTTCGTGAACGAAAGAAGGCTGTTCGATGATGGCGTCTTTTTTATTCATGGTGTCGTAGAGTGCGAGCAGTTGTGCAAAACAAGCGTAGGCATCGGCTACTTTGACAAGGGTGAGTGTATTCGGAAGCGTTTTGTGGGGTGTAAAAGTGTTGTTAACGATGCAAATACTCGAATCTGTTGTGTAGATAAACGGCTCGTATTTGGGGTTGGAAAGAAAACTAAGCGCACCTGCTTGGCCTTCTTCGATTTTGGCTAAAGTGCTAACGATAGTATCGGGATTGCCAATGACTTCTCCGTTTAATAAACCAGCAATCTGCGCGGCAGTGAATTCCATAATTCAAAGTTAAAAATTCGAGTAGAAGCAATGGCGTAGAATTACCGAACTTTTAAACAATTTTTTGCCAAAATTTGTGAATTGCACTAAAAATGGAGGCGTTCTTCGCTGAGGCTGTAAACTTTGATCTTGTCTTTGTACCAAATGCAAGCTGCGGTCACCTGAAGCTTAGGACGAAGTGTTGGTCGAAATTGAAAGACATGAATTGGTCTGGGCTGTTCATTGAGCCTGGATTTTTGGTAATCAAAGTGACCAGATAAAAGTGCTTTTTGTAGTTGAATGTCGTTAAGAATGCCAAGTGAGCGCAGCTGCTCTTTGATTGCTGGGTTGTCTTCGGAGTAAACCAAATGCTTTTGGACGGGAGCATGGATGATAGATGCTCCAAAAGAAAGACTTTTCATTTTTCTGTATTCCTTTATGTTTTTAACACCAGGAATAAATTCCACGACAAAACTTTCGTCTGTCATGCGCGCAAGGCAATGCGCTTCTTTGTTTTTGCCGTCTGTGAAAGTGAGGTCGTAGACTTTGTGACGTCCGCTGCGGATGCTTTTGGTAAAAGAGATATCTGCGTCTTGCATGAGGCGATAAAACTTGGCATCGTTGAGCTTGTGCGCTTTGTAGAAAGTATTGACCTTTTGCATGTCGATGAGCCAAACACGCTTGTTGATGGCCTCTTTGACCCGGTTTTCAGGCATCCAGCTACAGCCGCGGGTATTGAAAATACCGAAGGTGAGAATGAGGCCAAGTCCGAAACCTAGGCCATAATAACGCAGTCTTTTCCAGAATGATTCCATGGCATAAAAAAAGGGAGCGAACTCCCTTTAATGATTTTTACATGAGTGCTTCGAGCTTTTCGGCTAGAACTGCTTTAGGAACAGCTCCAACTGATTTGTCGACAACTTCACCGTTTTTGATAAATAAGATCGTTGGAATAGAGCGCACGCCAAATTGAGCAGAAACGCCCATGTTGTGGTCTACATTTACTTTGCCAATTAATGCTTTTCCTTCGTATTCGTTTGCCATTTCTTCAATAACCGGACCGATCATGCGACAAGGACCACACCATTCTGCCCAAAAATCAATGATGACTGGAATTTCGGATTTCATGACGAGCTCGTCGAAGTTTTGGTCTGTAATTTCTAATGCCATTTTATATTTTTTAGTTTCTTTACTCCTTTAGGAGCGTCAAAATTAATGCTTTTTTAATTCTTGGGCCAAATATTTTGCGGTATAGGAGACTTTTTGAGCCTTTTTAACCATTTGAGTAGGTGTGCCTTCAAAAAGAACTTGACCACCGCGCTGCCCGCCTTCTGGGCCGATATCGATAATATAGTCTGCGGTTTTGATCATGTCGAGGTTGTGTTCGATGACCAAAACCGTATTGCCTTCGTCTACCAATCTTTGCAACACCTTGAGCAACAATTGAATATCCTCAAAATGCAGCCCGGTAGAGGGCTCATCTAAAATGTATATGGTTTTCCCTGTTGCTCTTTTGGCAAGTTCAGCAGCCAGTTTGATGCGTTGTGCTTCACCACCCGATAAAGTTGTAGAAGACTGCCCAAGTTGGACGTAGCCCAAGCCCACTTCTTCTAAGGTAAGTAGCATGCGGTGTATTTTGGGTTGGTTTTCAAAAAACTGACAACCCTCTGAAATGGTCATTTGGAGCACATCTGCGATAGATTTTGCTTTGTAGCGCACCTCTAGTGTTTCGTTATTGTACCTTTTGCCATTGCACTGTTCGCACAATACATAAACATCGGGCAAGAAGTTCATCTCGATCAAGCGCATGCCACCGCCGTTGCAGGTTTCACATTTGCCGCCAGCCACATTGAACGAGAAGCGTCCGGGTTTGTAGCCGCGGATGAGTGCTTCGGGCATGTTGGCAAATAAACTCCTGATTTCGTCGAAGACCTTAGTGTAGGTCACCGGATTGGAGCGGGGGGTGCGGCCAATTGGGCTTTGGTCAATTTCAATGACTTTATCGAGGTGCTCAAGGCCTGTAATTTGCTTGTAAGGCAGGGGCGTTCGGATCGGGTCATAAAAATGATTCATCAAAAGCGGAAATAGCGTTTGGTTGATCAGCGAAGATTTGCCGCTACCGCTCACGCCCGTGACATAAGTCAGGGTACCGAGGGGTATTTGGATATTTGCATTTTTGAGGTTGTGTCCTGTGGCCCCTTTGAGTTTGAGGAAATTCCCATTTCCAGTTCTGGTTTTATCTGGAATTGAAATGGTTCTACTCCCATTTAGATAACCGGCGGTCACGGTATCGGATGCAAGCATTTCTGCGTACGAGCCAGCAAAGACAATTTCGCCGCCATGTCTGCCAGCACCCGGCCCAATATCGACAATAAAATCGGCGGCTTCCATCATTTCTTTATCGTGCTCCACCACGAGTACGGTATTGCCGAGGTCGCGCAATTTGGTGAGCGAGCGAATGAGTTTGGTGTTGTCACGTTGGTGCAAGCCAATAGATGGCTCGTCTAGGATATACAATACATTGAGGAGTTCTGTGCCAATTTGTGTCGCCAAGCGGATGCGCTGTGCTTCGCCGCCCGATAAGGTTTTGGCACTGCGGTGCATCGTGAGGTAGTCTAGACCCACTTCCAAAATAAAACCCAAGCGCGCATTGATTTCCTTGATGATTTCCTTGCCGATAAATAAGGCTTGCTCATCGAGAACATGGGGTAGGGTGGCGCACCAGTCTTGAAGGGTTTGTAAGTCCATGACGGCGAGTTCGCCAATGTGCAGCTGCCCAATTTTAAAATGTAATGCTTCTTTTTTGAGTCGGTAACCCGAACAGCTCGGACAAGTTTTCTTGTGCATGAAACCCTGCGCCCAACGCTCAATTGCCGTGGAGGAATCTTCGGCATGGCGCCCCATAAAATGCAATAAGCCTTCAAAGCGTTCCTGGGTATCTAAAGGCCCAAGCTCCATGTCTTCGTTGCCATAAAGGATGAGCTCAATGAGCTCTTCATCGATGTCGCAGATAGGTGTATTGAGTGTAAATTGTTGGGCTTGCAGCAATTTTTCAATTTTGTCGAAAATCCAAGACCGTTTGTAGTCGCCCAAAGGCGCAAGCCCTCCTTTTTTAATGGAAAGTTTAGGGTTTGGAATGATTTTATCGCGGTCCATTTCACTCACCTCACCGAGTCCTTTGCAGGTGGGGCATGCGCCGTAGGGAGAGTTGAATGAAAAGAGATTGGGTTCTGGCTCGGGGTACGAAATGCCTGTGCTCGGACACATCAGTGAACGGCTGTAATGGCGGATGTCTCCGTTTTCTAAATCGAGTACTATGAGCGTGCCTTCGCCAAGTTGCATACAGGTTTGTACTGTTTCTTGACAGCGTTTGACATCGACTTCTCCGGCAATAAAGCGGTCAACAACAACTTCTATATCGTGGGTTTTATAGCGGTCGAGTTTGATTGTTTTGCTGAGCTCATATAGCTCGCCGTCAACTCTTACCCGCGTGTAACCCAAGCGCTGGATTTGCTCAAAAAGCTCGCGGTAATGTCCTTTTCTGCCTTTGACTTTAGGTGCGAGTAAGGCCACTTTTTTGCCTTTAAAAGTAGTTTGAATCAGCTCGGTGATGTCGTGGTCTGCATATTGGACCATTTTTTCCCCTGTCTGATACGAGTAGGCCGTTGCCGTTCTTGCATAAAGCAAGCGAAAGAAGTCGTAGAGTTCGGTGATTGTGCCTACCGTTGATCTAGGAGAGCGCCCCACCGTTTTTTGTTCGATGGCAATGACCGGGCTGAGGCCGTCAATTTTGTCGATGTCAGGTCTTTCTAGACCGCCGATGAACTGCCGCACATAAGTCGAAAAGGTATCGAGGTAGCGGCGCTGGCCTTCTGCAAAAATGGTGTCAAAAGCCAAGGATGATTTGCCACTGCCACTCAACCCTGTAAAAACCACGAGTTTTTGGCGCGGAATTTCGAGGTGGATATCCTTGAGGTTGTGTTCTCTTGCCCCTTGAATGCGGATAAAATCGTTGGGATTAATGGCTTTAGGCATTGGCTTACTCAAATGGCTTTGTGGGCACTGAAAAATTTTTGAACTGTAAAATTACACTAAATTTGTAGACTATGCCGCGCTTCTTTTTGCTGTTTTTACTCAGTTTTCCCCTTTCGTTTTGGGCGCAGTTTCCCTTGCAAGCGCTCCTCAATCAACTCATCCAAGACCCCCTGTTGGTTGGAACCAAATGGAGTATTTGCGCTGTCGATCTCACTACTGGCGATACCCTTGCGGCGTATTTGCCTACCAAACAGCTCCCAGGCGCCTCGATCACCAAATTGGTAAGTACAGCGGCTGCATTAGAAATTTTAGGCCCTAGCCATCAAGCAAAAACACAACTTTTTTTGGACGGTGAGCTCAAATCACACGGTGTTTTTGATGGCGATATTTGGATTGTAGGTGGGGGAGATGTCGCCTTGGGGTCTCGCTATTTCAACGAGCCAGGCCACGAACTCGATTTTCTTTCTAATTGGGTAAAAGTCATACAAAATCAGGGCATCCAATACGTCACCGGACAGATAATTGCCGATGCGAGCGCCTATGGTGTTGATAAATGCCCCGTGGGTTGGGAGCAAGTCGATATGGGCAACTACTATGGCTGCGGTTCTTTCGGACTCAATTTTTACGACAATACCTTGAAACTGACCTTTCAAACAGGCGCACCCGGAACACCCTTGGTCTTGAAAAGCTGCTATCCTTACGACCCAAATTATCGTTTGCAAATTGAGGCGAAGGCCGATTTGATTGGCACAGATGCCACATTTATTCACGGTGAGCCTTATAATTATCAACGCGTGATCAAAGGGAATTTACCAGCCAAGCGCGAAGCTTTTGAAGTCAAAGGAAGTATGCCCGATCCCGAGCAACTATTGGCCTTACTGTTTTATCAAGAACTACAAAAGCAAGGAGTGCGCATCGATGGCGGGCCCATTTCAGTGCGCTTGTCTCCAAATTTGAAGCAAGAAAAGTCTACAACACCGTTGCTCTTGCACACCGAAATTGGTCAAAAACTCGAAGATATTGTTTTCTGGACCAACCAACGCAGCGTCAATATGTTTGCCGAAGGTCTGCTCCGCCAGATAGGAGCAATAACCTACGGAATCGGCACCTATGACAATGGCGAACGCGTCTTAGATTCCTTATTTCTAAAATGGCAACTAGGGCCTTGCGGAATTGTCGACGGCAGTGGCCTTTCAAAAGTCAACCGCATGAGCGCAGCACAATTTGTAAAGCTTTTAGGCCAGCAATCGAATACACCGTACTTTTCAACTTATTTCAAAAGTTTGCCGATTGCAGGGCAGACAGGAACAGTTAAAAATCTCTGCAAAGGACAAGCCGGAGAAGGCAGGGTGCATGCAAAAAGCGGAAGTATTCAGGGCATCAAAGCCTATGCGGGTTATGTCGAGTCAGCGAGCGGACACCAAATTGCCTTTACAATTATAGCCAATGAATACCGAATAAGCGGAGCGGCAATAGCCAAAAAAATGGAACCGTTTTTAAATAGTTTGGCTACATATCAAGCTCAACCTTGATCATTTCCTTCCAGAAATCTTGAATGCTGATACCAGCAACACCTAGCATCTGAGGAACAATACTGGCCGGAGAAAAACCCGGGGTGGTGTTGACTTCAATCACGTAGGGTTTATTTTGGACAAGCATAAAATCAATCCGTGCAATGCCACGTAAGCCAAGTAAATCGTATATTTTCTTTGCTTGAGCCTGTACTTCATCGCGCATCGTTTCTGCTATTCTCGCAGGCGTGATTTCTTTTGATTTACCATCGTATTTCGCAGCATAATCGAAAAATTCTGTCTCGGAAACAATTTCGGTAAGAGGCAGGGCGATGAGCCCTTTTGTACTTCTAAACACTCCACAGGTCACTTCTATTCCGTCTAAAAATGCTTCGGCCACTACCGTTTTGCCCTCCTTAAAAGCAATGTCAAATGCATTTTGAACCTCGTGTGCAGCTCTAACTTTAGAAATGCCGTAGCTCGATCCTGAGTCTGCGGGCTTCACAAATAAAGGCAAGCCTAAATCCGCGACCAATGCTGTGGTGTCTATTTCGGCTCCGAAATGAAATAACTTAGATTGTGCCA
>JBIKZM010000068.1:0-6714 GCA_044354735.1 Crocinitomicaceae bacterium | reverse complement strand
CTGCACGCCCTGCGCTTGCAAGCGATCCCCTCCCCAGGCTTTGAAATTGATCTTGGAATTGATGGTTTTCCAGGCGGCAACTAGATTGGCCGCGTGGAGGTCACCGGATGCTTCTCCACAAACAATGTATACGTATGGGTTTTGATCCAAGATTTTCAATTTAAAAGAAGCGCTCTAGATTGACGTAAATCATGAAAGGCGCATAAAGCAACATGCCAAAAATAATGCCTCGGGTATGAAAATACTGCTCGCGGTTCAAGAAAAAATAGAACCAAGCTAAATTGCCAATAAGACCCAGAGAAAGGTAACGGCTCAAAAATTCTTGGAAGTGCAAGGTTTGGTTCCACAAATAAGCAAAGCTCTGACCATAAGATTGTGAGAGTACAAAAACAATCAGGGGCAATAAGATGAGTGGAGAAAAGACGCCGATGGCGAGTCCGATGAAAAAAGATGGATTGAGGTTGTTTTTCATTGTTCCCAAGATTTAAAATGGTTGAGGTGCGCATAGGCCGTGAGGTCAAATTGCGTCGGGACCACACTTACATAGCCGTCTTTGAGTGCATGGAGATCGGTGTCTGGGCGTTGATCGAGGTCTGCGAATTCGCCGGTGAGCCAATAGTAATTGCGGCCGTGTTGGTCTTGGCGTTTATCGAAGCGATCGGCCCAATAGGCATGCGCTTGTTTGCAGACGCGAATCCCGTTGATCTCAGCTAGAGGTAATTTAGGAAAGTTAACGTTCAAACAAATAGAAGGCGCAAAACCTTTTTCAAAAAACTGCTGCAGTAAAATTTGAATGTAGTGCTGGGCTGCAGTGAAGTCGGCATCTGGAGCGAAATCGGCCAGTGAAAAACCAAAAGAAGGAATGCCTTCCATGGCGCCTTCGATGGCGGCAGACATGGTGCCGGAGTAAAGTACGTTGGTAGAAGAGTTTTCTCCGTGATTGATGCCAGAGAGAATGAGGTCTGGCTTTTTACCAAGCAATTCAGATATGCCTAATTTGACGCAATCTACGGGTGTGCCACTACAGGCGTAGGCTTCTATACCCGGATACAAATCGCTTTTGAACATGCGAATAGGATCGTGAATGGTAATGGCGTGCCCCATTCCGGACTGCGGTTTGTCTGGCGCAAGCACATAAATTTGGCCAAAAGGTTTGGCAACCTCTATGAGCGCTGCAATTCCTTTGGCGCTAATGCCGTCGTCGTTGGTAATAAGAATTTGTGGTAAGCGACCATTGTTCATGGTCTAAAATTAGTCAAATATCGCCTTGAAAATGTTAAATTTGGCACAATGAGTGAGAAAATCAAATGGTTGGAACCCCAGCAAGCCCATGCATTTTGTGCGCTGTCGGTGATCCCCGTCCGCGAAGAACCCAAAGACAGCGCCCAACAAGTGACCCAATTGCTTTTTGGCGAACCTGTTGAAATCTTGCAGTACGGCCAGCCTTGGCTCAAAATCCGCAGCTATTTAGATGCTTACGAAGGCTACATTGATCACAAACAAGTTTTGGCTCTCACTGAAAAAGAACTGCGCCGCTGGCTAGATGCAAGCAGCTACTCCAACGAACATTTTCAAGTAATTAACGGCCCGTTTGGACAGCAAATGCTGAGTGGCGGATCACGGATAGGCAGTCTTCATGAATTTTCCATCGGTGATTTTCACTACACCACGGTTCGAGAACCAAGACCACTTGATCGTTGGGCCTATGCATTGAGTTTCCTCAATACGCCCTATTTGTGGGGAGGAAAGTCCATTTTCGGCATCGACTGCTCGGGTCTTGTGCAAAATGTTTTTCGCCAACTAGATTTTAATTTACCCCGAGATGCCTACCAACAAGTCGAGTTGGGTAGTATGGTAGAATTTGCAGACAGAAAGGTACTCGATTTGGCATTTTTCAAAAATTCCAATGGAAAAATCCATCACGTAGGATTGGTCGGGCCAAATGAGCAAATTTTGCATGCCTCAGGGCAAGTACGCCTAGACAAACTCACTACTGAAGGTATTTTCAACGAGGCTGCTGCAGATTTTACACATTCTCTCTGTGAAATTAGACGCTTATTTTAGCATTCTTCCGATATTTGCACAACAAATTAAAGCCATGAAAGACCAAGTCATTTTTAACCTGATTCAAGCAGAAAAAGAACGCCAATTGCACGGCATCGAACTCATCGCCTCCGAAAACTTCGTGAGCGAGCAAGTCATGCAAGCGATGGGCTCCGTGCTCACCAATAAATATGCAGAAGGCTTACCAGGTAAACGTTATTATGGCGGCTGCGAAGTCGTTGATCAAGTGGAGCAGTTGGCTATTGACCGCCTTTGTCAACTCTTCGGCGCTACTTGGGCTAACGTGCAGCCGCATTCAGGTGCGCAGGCCAATGCTGCCGTATTTTTAGCATGTTTGCAACCTGGCGACAAAATCTTAGGTTTTGACCTTTCTCACGGTGGGCACCTTACCCATGGTTCACCTGTTAACTTTTCTGGCAAACTCTACAAACCGTTTTTCTATGGCGTCGACAAAGAAACGGGCCTAATTGATTACAACCTTTTGGAAGAAACCGCCAAAAGAGAGCTGCCAAAAATGATCATCTGCGGTGCTTCGGCATATTCCAGAGACTGGGACTACGCACGCATCCGCAAGGTTGCCGACGAAATTGGCGCTTTGGTACTAGCCGATATCTCACACCCTGCAGGCATGATTGCCGCGGGCTTACTCAACGATCCACTCGAGCATTGCCATATCATCACCTCCACCACCCACAAAACCTTGCGCGGGCCAAGAGGCGGTATCATTATGCTGCGCCACAATTTTGAAAACCCATTTGGTTTGCGTTGGAACAACGGCAACCTTAAATCTATGGGCGCCCTGCTAGATGCAGCGGTGTTCCCCGGTATTCAAGGTGGGCCGCTCGAGCACGTTATTGCCGCAAAAGCAGTTGCTTTCGGCGAAGCGCTAGACCCATCATTCAAGACCTACATGACCCAAGTAAGAGATAACGCAGCTGTTTTTGCCGCTGAAATGGTCAAATTAGGTTACCATATCGTTTCGGGCGGCACCGACAACCACAGCATGCTCGTCGATTTGCGCTCCAAAGGCATCAATGGCAAAGACGCCGAAAACGCGTTGGTCAAGGCAGACATCACCGTCAATAAAAATATGGTCCCGTACGATACCGAATCACCGTTCGTGACCTCCGGTATCCGTATCGGTACGCCCGCAATTACGTCAAGAGGTGTAAACACCTCAGAAATCCCACAAATTGTGCGCCTCATTGACCGCGTACTCATGAATGCCAACGACGATTCAATTCTGGCAGAAGTCAAAAAAGAAGTAAACGACATGATGAGTGGCAAGCCACTTTTCGCTTGGTAGGCTTTTATGCGTTTTAAGTCCAAAACAGATGGGTTTCTATGGGCCGCAGTCTGCTTCGTTTTTCTAATTTATTTGGGTGTAGGTTTGCTTATTTATCTTCCTAAAGGAGACCCTTCTGGTTTTTATGGCTTGGCAATCGTTTGGCTTTTTTTGGCATTGTTTCTTCTTTGGATCTTGCCGAAAACCACGCACTATACTTTTTTAGAAGACCATTTGCTCTGCCAAAGCATGGTTTTCAAGAAAAGAATTCCTTACGCTTCTTTCAACAAATTGGAAGCTTCCAATGGTTTGTATGCAGGCTGGAAAATGAGTACGGCTTGGAACTGTCTTATACTGCGCTACAACAAATACGATGAACTCCTGATTTCGCCTGAAGACCAAACCGCTTTCTGCAAACTTTTCGATGAAAAAAAAGCTCAATTTGCCGAAACAAACTGAGCTCATTTAAAGTTCAAAAAGGGCAATGATCTAATCTATTCCGATTTTGCCGGTGCTTGCTCCATGGCAAGAGTTACATGCGCCTGTGCTCAGTGGTGTGCTCATGTGAATACTTGCGCCGGAAGGTTCTGTTACTTTTGGATAGAGGCCTGAGTAATCAACTTTGGCGGTGGTGTAGAAGTTGCCTTTGCCATCTATATCGATAGTGTACTTGAGTGTTCCTGAACCATTTGGGCCAGTATACAACTCCACCTTTCCGCCAGACACCGTATTTTGCAGGTCGGATTGATAGATCGTGCCGGCCACATTGAAACAACCATCGCCTTCTCCGGTTGAGTGATGACACTGCATGCAATTCATGCCTTTGTTGTGTGAATCATTGCTTCCAGCACTGCTGATGTTTTCTTTTTTACAAGCCCAATATTTTTGACAAGAGGCGAGCGCAATGAGCCCAATGATGAGGCCGAAAAATAAAAATAGATTGGATGTTTTCATAATTGTTTGAATTGAATTTATTTGGTGAAGGTAGATATTTAAAAGTTAACCAAAATTGAAATCAACTACCGAAAGATTGATTAATTTCGTTTCAAATCACTGCTATGAAAAATCTATTTCTCCTATTTTTATTGTCATCCGCTATTCTCTCCTACGCTCAAGACAACACCGGAAGTTGTGCATCGAGAAAAGCGGCAAAAACTTGGCATACCAAAAGCGCGTCGTTGACTGTGGCCGAAATTGCTGAAACCGAAAAATACGATGTGCATTTTTACAACCTAGACCTCAACATGAACAATATTTCCACCTACTTGAGTGGAAGCGTTGAAATCCATGCCAAAGCAAAGGTGAGTTTAGACTCCGCGTTAATTGAATTGTTTGAGACTTTAATCATAAGTGAAGTTCAAGTCAATGGAACAAACGTAAACTACCATAGAGTTTCTAACAAAGTGAGTGTTCCGGTCAATACACAAGCGCAAACTAATTTTGTAATCAAAGTTACTTATGCTGGCAATCCGCCGACGGCACAAACCAATCCTTTGGGTGGTAGTGGCCTTACCGCCGGGAGCTCGCCAAGTTGGGGCAATAAGGTGGTGTGGTCTTTGTCGGAACCTTTTTCGGCTTATGAATGGTTTGCCGTCAAGCAAAGCCTGACCGATAAAGCAGACTCTTGCGCGGTGGCCATCACCGTTCCGGACACCTGCAAAGCCGGCTCAAATGGTGTTTTAGAGCACGTTGTGCCTCTAGGTAACGGCCAAACGCGCTACGAATGGAAGCACCGCCATCCGATAGATTACTATCTGATTTCTGTGGCCGTGGCCAAATATGTGGAATACAATGTTTATGCAAACCCACAAGGTAGCCCCACTCCTGTTTTGATCCAAAATTATATCTATGACAACCCCGGAACCCTACCCAATTTCATAGATGAAATCAATGAAACTGCCGACTTTTTAGAACTCTTTGCCACACAATTTGGCCCCTACCCTTTTGCCGACGAAAAATACGGGCATTGTATGGCGCCTATTGGCGGCGGAATGGAGCACCAAACCATGACCACCCAAGGCTTTTTTGAAAAAACCCTGACGGCCCACGAACTTGCCCATCAATGGTGGGGCAACCACGTAACGTGCGCATCTTGGTGCGACATCTGGCTCAATGAAGGTTTTGCTTCTTACAGCGAATACCTGATGCTTGCCGCACTTTACAATGGGCAGCAAGCCAACCACATGACTCAAGTGCACCAGAGCGTCATGCAACAGCCCGGCGGCAGTGTTTGGGTCTTGGATTCACTCAATGAGGCGCGCATTTTCAGCGGCCGCCTCACCTATGACAAGGGCGCGGGTATCATCCACACACTTCGCTACCTCATCCAAAACGACAGTTTATTTTTTGCCGCTTTGCAAGATTTCCAAAACACCTACGCGCACAGCACCGCAACAGGCCTCGATTTTAAAGATCACGTAGCCAACTATTGCAACATCAATTTGGACGCTTTTTTTGAACAGTGGTATTTTGGCGAAGGGTTTCCGACCTACCAAGTACAGTACAACCAAGTGGGTACAGACCTGATTTTAGAAATTTCACATACGGCATCTATGCCAAATGTCACGCCTACTTTTACCAACCCCATCTCTTTGCGGCTTTTTAGACAAGGACAAGCCGATACAATTGTAAGATTTGACATCAATAGCAATGCCGAGCTGTTCACCCTCTCCAATTTCGGGTCTTTATCGGGTACGATAGGCATCGATCCGAGCAATTGGGTCATCAATGGCAACGGCGGCGTAAGTGCTAACCCGACTTTAAGTGCTGCAGATAAACCAGCAATTCAAACCACTCAATTGGAGGTATATCCAAATCCGAGTAAGGATTTTATATCCATCAAAGGTCAAACAGAAACACTTGACTTCACCTTCTATGATGCCAATGGAAAAACAGTTCAGACAGGCACAATAGATAAAGACGGACTAATTGATGTGCGCACACTCCAAAGCGGTGCATATATACTCAAATGTGTGTCGCCAAAACAGCAACAATACATTCGGCTCGTCACAATAAATTAAAGATTTCGTAGTTATAGCATCTAAAAAATTATTTATGAAAAAATTACTTTTGAGTCTCGCTTTGATTTCTTGGGGAAGTACTCAAGCACAGCTTAGTGTTGAAGGCATCTATTTACAAAATGGTGCGTTTTTTGGCGCCAGCAAAGGCAGTCTTGCCGATTTTCAGACTTTAGCGCCGCAATCTATGTTGTTGCAACAAGATTTGACTGCGTATCAGACTTACCCAGCAATGAACTTTAATTTTCCTGGGGAATCGCAATCTTTGAGTGTAGGGCTTAAAATGGCCAAACTCCCGAATGCGACCTTGCGTTTAGGGCTCATGCATACCAACCAGCGCAACGCGTT
>JBIKZM010000066.1:0-6811 GCA_044354735.1 Crocinitomicaceae bacterium | reverse complement strand
TGTCGTCGCCACCAGCATACTGCCCATTTGCACCAAAATCTACCAATTTCACTTTAAAAGGATTCATGTTTGCCGTCCAGTAATCGAGTCTGAAATGCGTCATGTTGGTGAGGTCTAGTTGGTTGCTACCGAGTGTTTCGATACCCGCAAAGTTTACAGCGCTGTAGCGCTTGGTGTCGTTCCCTTGGATTTGAAGGTCGGTCAATTGTGCTTGTGACCACGCCGCCTGCCAAGTATCTACAGTGACATTGGCGTAAGGGTTGCTAAACATCGAAATGACTGCTGCTACAGGATACGTTGGTGTAGGTGCTGGCACCATGGGCGCTGCAGCTTGCGAGCCGTCTTGATTCGAGAATTTGATATTGTCTATATAACACACATTGTTGTCGGAACGCTGGCCAAAATCTGGGAAAAGGATGATTTGGTCAATGCCAGTGGAAGTAGGATTACTGAGCACATTTGTGAAATCAAAAGTGAGTTCTTCCCATTGATCGACAAGCGTATTAGACACCAAAATCTCGCCTGAAGAGGCATTTGACGGTGTGGCAAATTTGAGTCCAACTGGGCTAATTACTGATTTATAGACCATAACTTTAATTTGGCAGTTGGCCGCCGTTAAATTGAAAACGCCAATGCCTTGTCCGTGGACAGATTCAAAACCTGCCCAAGGAGCACCGTTGACAAGCGCCGTGAATTTACAAACAGTACTAGAAACATTGATGCCGCTTGGCGACGGATTGCTCACCATCTGAACAGCAGGATTGTTGCCATTCTCAAAAGTGGTCCAGGCCCAGTTGGCACCAAAGCCATTGGGTTCAAAATCGATGGGGCCTGCCTGTGCAAATATAGAGGGAGCAGAGAGCGCTAGTGCGAGGGTCAAAAGAAATTTCATAGTAGGGGAAGCGGTTTTAGATATTGTTAAAAGTACAATAATTATTTGGTAGGGGCGTCATTTATTTTTTCTTAACTTAGATTGATGCTTCAAAAACATTTGATTTTCATTTTTTGCACCAATTTGGCATTGTTGGCTAATGGCCAGTCTGTTAAATGGCAAGATGCCCAGAAATTGGATCCAAAAAGCGTAACCGCATTAGATTGTTCAGGTCTCAAATGGGATAGCCTACCTGCTCAGTTGTTCGCGTACGTCAATCTTGATACACTAGATTTGTCTAAAAACAAACTGACCAATTTGCCCGATGACTTCAAGAAAATTGCGCCACTCCAAGTTTTAAATTTGGGCAAGAATAAATTCGAGAATTTCCCTTTAGTAGTTTGTCAGCTTCACCATTTGAAAACGCTACACCTCGATAGAAATCAAATCACTTTGCTTCCCGAACAAATTGCAGACCTCCAAGCACTTGAATATTTAGATTTGTATGCAAATGGTATCGAGCAATTTGGAGCTGGCCTTTTTTTGTTACCCAAACTTAAAGTACTCAATATTGAAGGCGTGATGTACGGTACTGTATTTGCCAAGCAACTTCTTGATCGCCTGCCCAATACCAAAGTGCTGATAGACCCACCTTGTAAGTGTTTGGATTAGTATCTTTGCTTATGTTTTTGCTGCGCTCCATCGTTTTATGGCTACTCAATCATCCACAACATGTCTTGGGTGTTTTTTTAGTGCTCACCGCGCTCTTGATTTGGACCAAAAAAAAATGGCGCCGCAAACAGCCGTTTTTACCTTGGATCTTGGCTTTGGGCTTTGTGGCTTATATCTTTGTGTTTATTCGCTTCTTTGACCGCATTGATTTATTGCGACCGGTACTGAGCAACGCAACGGCCGAAACGCTCTCCGAAACCGCCATTGCAGATGACCAAACGTATTGTTTTGGCATCGATGTATCGCAATACCAAGGGCAGATCAACTGGGATGAAGTGCTTTTGACAAAACACCCACTGCGTTTTGTCATTGCCAGAGCAAGTATGGGCACAGATGGCCAAGACCCACAATTTGCTGCCAATTGGCAAGCCCTCGAAAGAATCGGTCTGCAACGCGGCGCTTACCATTACTACCGCCCATTTCAAAATTCCACCGAACAAGCGCGCAATTTTATCAACCTTGTTCAACTCAAAAAAGGCGATTTCCCTCCGGTTTTAGATGTAGAAAAGATGTCTCCATTTGGCGCAGCTAACTTGCGCGAAGGCGTTCAAAACTGGCTGCGTATTGTCGGGCAACACTATCGCTGCAAACCTATAGTTTATACAGGTAGGTTTTTTTATGAACGCTATTTGAAAGGAAGCATTGATGGCTATCCACTTTGGGTTGCATCTTACGGCCCCCACCATAAAGTGCAACATCTCCCCTGGACGTTTTATCAATTTTCAGAAAAAATGGTTGTGCACGGCATCAATAGTTATGTCGATGGCAATTTCTTTCAAGGCAGCTTGCCGAAACTTCGTAACTTCGGCTTATGATTTTACTCACGCTACTTTTCAAGCTTGGTGTACGTTTTGCCATTTTTAATTTCATTTGGTTCTTTTTAGAATTGGCCCACAAAATGCTCACGGGCATGCGCCCTCCTTTTTTGGCCGAGCAATATATCCTCAAAGGGCTCAAGTACATCCTTCTTGTCAACATCACATTTGTTTATTGTCTTGAATTTGCGCCAAACGAGCCTACTTACGTACTCAATTGGCAAAAATTACTACCCGGTGGTCTCATACTGATGCTTTATTTACTCGGTAAATTTCAAAAACAACAAGAACAACTCCAATTTTTAGGTGCTTTTCAGATGCCAGTCCAACAGCGTCCATATGCCAAAAACTTAGAAATCCTTCTTTTGGTGTTGGCAGCGCTCACTTTTACTGGTCTTTCCTTTTTCCCGTATTTGTCTCAGAACATGATCTCCCGTTGGTTTGAGTCGTCTATACTCAGCCTTGAAAAAGCCTTTTTACTTGGCTTTATTTTTCAAGTACTTGGCTTCTTTTTTGTATTGAGCGTTTTCTTTCGCTTGCTCAAGGCTTTCAGCCCCAAACCGCCCTCAGCTGGCCCCACTCAAGGCCCCGATGATTTTACCGACTACGAAGAAGTTTCAGATCAGCGCCTTGACTAAATTCCACACACATACCGACGAACGTTTGCCTAAGGCTTATAAATTGTGTAGCCTTAAAAAAATAGAAGCACTCTATCAAACCGGGTTGCTCATCAAAGCGTATCCTTTGCGCGTCATGTACTTACTTGAAGAAAACGCACCTGAATCTGAAACCCCGGCAGCATTTCAAGTTTTGTTTGCTGCACCCAAACGCCGTTTCAAACATGCCCACGACCGCAATTATATCAAGCGCTTGATGCGTGAAGTCTTGCGCAAAAATAAATTGGACTTGCTAGCAGCGCTCGACCAAAACAATAAAAAATTGATTTTTTCGTTAACTTTTGTTGCCAATGAACTGCCGAATTATCAACTTTTGGAACAAAAGTTGTGTAAAGCACTCGACCAACTTATAAAAGCACTCACTCCATGATCAAACTGAACAAATTACCTCTTTTCTTTTTCGCCTTTATCCTGAGCCTTCAGCTAGGCCATGCCCAAACGAATTCTTTTGAAACGCTCAAGAGCTTGGAAATCATGGACCAAATCTATGAGCATCTCGATCTCTATTTTGTAGATGAAACCAAGAATGGCCAATTGGCCAAAACGGGTATCGACGCTATGCTCAAGGAGCTCGACCCCTACACGGTGTATTACCATGAATCAAACATTGAAGATTACCGCCTCATGACCACCGGCCAATATGGTGGTATCGGTGCCTTGATCCGCAAAATGGGAGATTTCACTTACATCGCAGAACCCTATGAGGGGAAACCTGCTCAAGCTGCAGGCTTAAAAGCTGGCGATAAAATCATCAGTATCGATGGCAAAAGCATGGAGAAAAAAACCACAGAAGAAGTTTCTGACGCCTTAAAGGGCCCGAAAGGCACTTCTTTTGATTTGGTCGTGGAAAGAAACGGCGAGGGCAATAAGAGTATTGAAATGACCCGCGACGAAATCAAATTACCAGACGTACCGTATTTCGGGATGCTCCAAAATAAGGTGGGTTACGTCAAACTCAATTCTTTTACGCAAACGGCATCTGCCGATGTCAAAAGTGCGATACAAAAGTTGCAGGCTCAAGGCATGCAAGAGTTGGTTTTGGACCTGCGTGGCAATGGTGGCGGTTTGCTCATTGAAGCCGTTAAAATTGTCAACTTTTTTGTAGAAAAGAATAAAGTAGTCGTCATCACAAAAGGCCGTGTATCCGAAGAAAACCGCACCTACAAAACGCTCGAAGATCCCTTTGCTCCAAACATGCCCCTAGTGGTGCTCATCGATGGCGGCTCGGCTTCGGCCTCCGAAATTTTAGCCGGTAGCCTACAAGACCTCGACCGCGCTGTGGTCATTGGAGAAACGAGTTTTGGCAAAGGCCTCGTTCAGCGTACCTACGACCTCAAATACGGCTCCAAAATCAAAATCACCATTGCCAAATACTACACGCCATCGGGCCGCTGCGTACAGCGCTTGGAATACTACGACAAAGAGAATGGCGAGAAAGCCAAGGAAGTCGCCGATTCAATGCTCAAAACATTCTATACAGAAAATGGCAGACCTGTTATTGACGGCCGCGGCATCGAGCCCGATATAGAAGTATCTTTTGAAGACCTCAGCAGGCTTGCCGCCATGCTATTGGTCAAGAACCATATTTTTAATTATGCTACGCAATACGCAACTTCCAATCCAACAATTGCAGCGGCCGGAACATTTAAACTGTCCGAAGAAGAATACAAACAATTCAAGGCCTATGTGATGGCCCAAACAGATTTTGACTACACTACTGCCTCCGAAGAGGCACTCCGAAAAATGAAAGAAACGGCAGAAAAAGAAGGTTATTTTGAAGACATCTCTGGCCATTACAATCAAATGCTGGAGAAGGTAACACCCTCAAAGGAGCGTGACCTCGATAAATTCCAACAAGAAATCAGCGAAGTACTTGAAGATGAAATCATTTCGCGCTACTATTACCAAGAAGGACGCGCCAAGCAACAATTACAAGCAGATCCAGTTGTACAAAAAGGCTTAGAAATTTTACAAGCGCCTGCACAGTACAATACTATTTTGAAGAATTAAGCGTTACTAGACACATGTTGCAACGCTGGTTCGGGCCAAAAGCCCATTCAAGACTTCATTACCTGACCCTCCTGTTTTTTGTGGTTGGAATGGTATGCAGCAAATTTCTGATGTCGATGGGTCTCTTGTTGGGTAGCCTAAATCTTATTTTAGAAGCAGACTTCAAAACCTACACAAGACGTCTCAAAGAAAACCGCTTGGTGCACTTGCTTTTGCTCTTCTATCTTTTATTTTGGATCAGTTTACTATGGTCAGACAACTTTAGAGAGGGTTTGGATCAATTGCGCCGCTTCACAAGTTTACTGCTTATTCCTATCATTATTACTGCACGGCCGCTACCAAACGCTCATAAAACTGAGGGGCTTTGGAGTTTCTTTGTAGGCGCTTTGTTGTTGACGTCTTTGGTCAATAGCATCTCTTATCACTTTTTTGCCGAACAACTCCATTTGGTAGACATCAGAGAAATGTCTTTGTTTGGTTCTCACATTCGTTTTGGCATCCTCATAGGCCTTGGGTTGTCATTTGCTTTGTTTCGGATCCAAGAACAAAAGTGGTATGTATTTTTGGCCTTATGGTTTTTGTTCTACACCCTAGATAGTCAGGCTTTGTCAGGCGTATTAACCGTTGTACTTGTAATGATGGGCCATGCCATTTCCTTTCTTTTGCAAAGAAGAAAATGGGCTTGGGTTATTGGAGTGGGCTCGCTTAGTCTGGTTTTGTTGAGCGCCTTAGTTTTTTACTTAGCCCAACCGATACAAACGCGTCAAACCTGCCCTGTAAATCCTTTTCAAATGGCGCAAGCCTGGCAGAAACGCTCTACTTTGCCTTTTGAGGGTCAAGATTTGAGGGGGCAGTTATTGGCCTCCACTGTGGAGCGTTTTGTACTCAGTAAAAACGGCTGTGCTGCTGCTTCGGGGATAGAAGCGCTGAGTCAAGAAGAAATCCGTTGGATAGAATTAGGATTTGCTGATGTCCGCGAAGCACAAGGTGGCCTGAGTGCCAGGCTTTTCGGATTGCGTTATCAACTTCACCACAGCAATAATCCCAACGATCACTCTTTATTAGAGCGCATTGAGTATTGGCGCAATGCCACCTCACTTATTGCCGATCATTGGCTTATTGGCGTAGGAATCGGAGACCTCACAGACCAAATGCAAAGCCGTTATGAAGAGCGCGGTTCGCAATTGCGCCCAGACCGCCGCTTGCGCCCACATAATTATTACCTCACCACTTGGCTCAATCTTGGTTTTTTAGGATTGCTTTTATTTATAGGGCTGCTCCTGCTGTTTGTCAAAAGACAACTGCAATACCGACAGTTGCAAGGCCTCCTCATTGGCCTGACCTTTATTTTGACACTCTTTATTGAAGACGGCCTCGAAACCCAAATGGGCCTCACCATTTTTGCTTTCTTTTTTGCGTTTTACTCCCGCAGGGTAGCCCATTAAACGTTTCTTTGAAAAATTGAGTAACTTCGCATACTATGTCCATAGAAGTCAAAAACCTATATAAATATTACGGAGAACAGGCCGCTGTCCGCGACATCAGTTTTTCGGTCAAAAAAGGTGAAATCGTCGCATTTCTGGGCCCAAACGGTGCCGGCAAATCCACTACCATGAAAATCATGACAGGCTTTATGCCTGCCAGCGAGGGCGAAGTATTTATTTGCGGTAAAAAAGTAGATATCGACAAACTCGAGACCCGCCAAA
>JBIKZM010000067.1:0-6811 GCA_044354735.1 Crocinitomicaceae bacterium | reverse complement strand
CGATCAAGACATCAATGCGGCGATTGGCAAAGTTGTCGATGATTTCTTCGTAGGCATTTTTGGAGCGCGTGCTGTCGAGGTCCATGCGTTTGAAGATGGTGTTGGGGAAGAGGAGCTGGAGTTCATCTTCGATTTTTTCGGTGCCAAAACCAATCATGCGTAGGCGGTTGCTGCCGCAATTGGTGCAAGAACCGATAGGAGCAGTGGTGTAGCTGCAATAGTGGCATTTGAGCAAATTGCTGTGCTTGTGGTAGGTCAGGCTGACGTCGCAGTGCTCGCAGCGCGGTGTCCAGGCGCAAACTTCGCAAGACCAAATGGGAGTGTATCCTCTTCTGTTTTGAAATAGGATAATTTGCTCATTTTTGGCCAAAGCCTGTTTCATTTCATCGAGCAGCAAACTAGAAAAATGCGATTGCATATTTTTGAGTCGCTTTTCTCTTTTGAGATCGGCGCAAATCATGAGTGGGAGTTGCAGGCCCTTATAGCGATCGGCAAGTTGAACTAAATGGTATTTGCCCTGCTTGGCATTTGAATAAGATTCGATTGAAGGTGTGGCTGAGCCCAATAGCACTTTTGCGTTGTGTAATTTGGCCAATACGATGGCCGCATCTCGGGCGTTGTAGCGCGGAGAGGGGTCGTATTGCTTGAAAGATGCTTCGTGTTCTTCGTCTACGATTACCAAACCGAGGTCTGCAAAGGGTAAGAATACAGAACTGCGTGCCCCGACAATAATTCTGAATTTATGTGGGTCATTGGCCAATACATGATTCCAAATTTCGATGCGTTCATTTTGATTGAAACGGCTGTGGTAGACGCCCACTAAATTGCCGAAGTAATGTTGCAAACGGCCAATCAGTTGGGTAGTGAGCGCAATTTCTGGAATCAGAAATAATACTTGTTTGCCTAAATCCAGGTATTGTTGGATCAGTTGGACATAAATTTCGGTTTTACCTGAACCTGTAACGCCATAAAACAGACAAACATCTTTTTGGGCGAAACCCGCTTCGATTTCTTGGAGGGCTGTTTGTTGTACTTCAGTAAGTGGTTTGAAGGCGCCTTTTCCTTCTCCTATACTTGTGTGTCGGTCTACTTGTAAACGTTCAATTTGAAAGATGCCCTGCTTTTCGAGCGTGGCCAGTGCCGATGCGCTGATGTCGTGCTTGAGTAAAAGTGTTTTGGATACCGGCGCAGCTAAACTGCCTGCTTCTGTAGCCAATTGGATAAAGCGCAATAAGGCCTGCACTTGTTTTTCAGCCCTTGGTTTGCGTTCAATGGTATTCAAAAACGCGGTGAGGTGTTCTTCTTGCTGAAAATCGGCGTGTAGAAAGATGAAGAGCTGCGTTTTGGGGGTGTAGCGCTCCTGCACTTCTTCGGCACTAGCAATGAGTTTGAGCTCGAGGAGTTTTTTGAGGTAAGGCTGAATGGTTTTGATGCCCAAGCGTTCGGTGAGTTCTTTGCTGCTCATTTGGTTTTGCACCATGAGGAGTTCTATGATCTCTTCAGCGCGCGCACTAAGTTCTGGTCTTTGTAAAGGAGCGTCTGGGTGCAGGCAAAATTTGGCTTCGCTTGCCAATTTGAAGTTGGCTGGTAGCGCTGCGTTCATGACGTCGCCGATGGGAGCCATGTAGTAGCTGCTGATCCAGTCCCAGAAGGCGAGTTGTTTGCCGGTGATAATGGGCTGCTCATCGAGGATGGTGTCGATGTATTTGGCTTGGTAATTTTGGGGTACGTTCGGATGAACGTTGGTCACTAAACCGGTCAGGAGTTTGTTTTTGCCAAAAGGCACCAAGACACGCAAGCCGCTTCTGATATGCGCGTTGAATTCAAAAGGAACACGGTAAGTGAAAACTTGCCGCATCGGGACCGGCAACAAGACATCGGCAAAGAGTGTCTGGCGCTCGGTCATTTAGTTACAGGCAAAAGACTCTTCTTGCCCCACGACGTTATCGCCCGGATGGTTCGAGCAAAAGAGCAAGAATCCGGTAATTGGGCCGTTGCAAAGCTCGCGGGTCGATTTTTTATCGAGGGCTCTGATATAAGCTTGCTGAGGTGAAGTGTAGAAAGGTTTGTAGTAAGTAACGGTCTGGCGAGAGGAGAAAATACCCACCACGCGTTTGCCGTTGGTGACACTTAAATTGGTGTAGGTCGGTTTGCTTTGTGCCAAACTAGAGCTCGGTGAATTCACGCTCATGTAGTTGTAAAGTTCTTCGGCACCACCAGTGAGGATCACGCGGATGGCTTTAAAAGTACGCTTGTCTATCGCTGGGTTATTGCTTACGTTGGTTTTGACGAGGTCGTAAAACGTGCGGCCAACAGCTGAATAGGTGCGCGAGGTATAGGGTTCAGCAGCTGCCTCGCCGAGTTTCCAACGGAAAGATTTTTCTGTAACCGTAGCGCCTTGATGCTCATTGAAAAGCACATCGAGATGCGCGCTTGTGATGTAGGAATTGCCCGTGTTAGAGATAGCGATTCCTGTAGAGATGTATTCTCCTGGATCGTCGGCAAATTTGAAACTAAAGTTTTGAGACGCGGAAGGAGAGGTCATGCCACGAACCAGTTCTGTTTGGCCACTGACTTCAAACTCACCACCATTGATGATGGCTTTGAATTGATACGTAGCCGTGGGTTTGAGCGAGCTCAGCATCGGGTTGCTCGATGTTTGAATTGCCTCTAGAGGGCCCGTTGGGAGCGTTTTGAAATAGTACGCTTTTTGTTCAGGGCCGTAAAATAGGCCGTTGGTGTCTTTGTCTTGAACGATGGTGTCTTGGAGTGCCCAAGTGCGCGTTACCTGACCATTTACCACTTCAGAAACGGTGGCTTCTACTTGCTCAAAATAACTGGAGTCTGGAATTTGAGCGATATCGAGGGCAGAACCTGGGCCAATAAAAGCACGGGTGATTTTGATCATGTGGATGGAGTCTGCTTGATCGATTAGGCCATAGACAACAGCTGTTTCGACGAAGTCGCCATCGAGTATGATATCTTCTTCACAGGCGCTTATTGCCAAAGCACCAGCGACAAAAATGGAGAGAAATTTTAAAAAGCGCATGGTCTAAGGTACGAATTATTGTGGTGTTGGGGTAGGCATTGGCATAGCCGTGTTGGGGGCTAGTGCTTTTTCTATGGCCATGAGTTCCATTTCAAAAATGAGTGGAGAATAAGGTTTGATATTGGCGCCTTGCGGTGGATTGCCAGCGTAGCCAAGTTCTTGAGGTACAAATAAACGGATTTTGCTGCCTACGCTCATGAGTTGGACGCCTTCGGTCCAGCCCGGGATCACTTCATTAAGGCCAAAGCTAATGCCCTCGCCAGCTGGCGATTGGTCAAAAATACTGCCGTCGGGATTCATGCCGACATAACTCATCTTGACGCGGGCGTCACGGCCAGGCTTCGGTCCTTTTCCTTCTTGGAGCACCATGTATTGAAGGCCACTCGCTGTAGTTTTGATGCCAGGTTTATTTTTGTTGGCGCTCATAAATGCTTCGCCATCAGCTTTGTAAGCAGCAGTAATTTTTTGATATTTTTGGTTCATGAGGGCTTCAAAACCAGCCATGATTTTTTTGCGGTCTTGACCCTTTAGTGCTTCGGTGTCTTTCTTGTTGAGGCCATCGGCAAAACCTTTCTTGACAAAATCGCTGTTGATGAGTGCCTTGGCGTCGAGTTCTTCAAAGTAATGGTCGAAGCGCTCGCGGTTGATTTTACCAACAGCAAAAGAACCTTGCTCTTTGTATTTTTCATTAAAGCTTTGGCCGTCTTGCCCTAATAAGAGCTCGAGCTCTTTGTAGAATTTTTGAAGTTCAGCTTCTTTGACTGGATTTTCAAAACCTTCGATCATTTTTTCTTTGTCCATCTTGGTAAATGGCGCTTGCGTAATAAAAGGCTTGGCAATTTCTACACCTAAGAGGTAGGAGTAACGCTCTTTGTCGTTTTGAAAGGTAACGACGTCTTCGCCACAAGCAAATAGCGTAAAGATCAAGGCAATAATAGATAAGAATTTCATAGCGAAGAAGGATTAGGCAATTGATAAAAGTTCGACATCAAAAATGAGTGCCGCGTAGGGTTGAATAGCGCCGCCTGGATGCGGATTGGCGCCGTAAGCGAGCTCTTGAGGAATAGTGAGGCGGTATTTTGAACCGGAAGCCATGAGCTGCAATGCTTCGGTCCAGCCGCGGATCACTTGGTTGACACCAAAAGTTGCCGGTGTGCCGCGCTCCACTGAGCTATCAAAAACGGTGCCGTCGATGAGCGTGCCGTGATAGTGAACGGTGACTTGGCTGGTTGGGCTAGGCTTGGGCCCGTCGCCTTCTTGCAGTACTTCATACTGCAAACCACTTGCAGTGGTCTTGACCTCCGGCCGCTGCGCGTTGTCGGCCAAGAAGGCTTCTCCGGCCAATTTATTGACTTCGTATTTTTGCGTTTTTTGAGCGTCTAGATAACGCTGAATATGCTGGTTGGCTTCTTCTGGTGTAATGAGCGGTGTTTCGCCGTTGAAAATAGTGCGCATACCTGCCAACACCTGATCGAGGTCTAGGGTGGAGAGTTCTTGTTGGGCTAAGCTTTCGGCGATACTCATGCCGACGCCATATGATGCTTTTGATTTATCTGCTTCCATAAAATGCTAAAAACGCGAATTTACCTAAAAAAGACCTGTTATGCTTGTTGTTTGGCAAATAAAATCATGAAACATTTGCGGCGCTTTTGCGTATAAACGCCCGATGACACAGCAATATACCTTCTCCTATCGTTTGATTTCTTCCAAAGAAGCCTTAGCTGGCCCCGACCAAACATTGCTTGCGGCGGCAAATGCAGCGCTTTCAAGAGCTTATGCACCGTATTCTAAGTTTCAGGTCGGCGCCAGTGTTTTGTTGGAAAGCGGGCGCATCATCGAAGGCAATAACCAAGAAAATATTGCTTATCCATCGGGTTTGTGTGCAGAGCGGGTTGCCTTATTTTACGCTGGCGCCAACTATCCGCAAGATCCAATAGTCAAAATTTGTATTGTAGCCAAAGGCGATTTGATGCCAAGCGGCACGATGTTATCTCCTTGTGGTTCTTGCCGTCAGGTCATGTTGGAGAGTGAATCGCGTCAGCAAAGTCCAATAGAGGTGCTGTTAGTGCAAGGTTCAGGTGAAATTGTCGTCTTGGAAACGGTTCAAAACTTATTGCCATTTGGCTTTTCTAAGTAGTGTAAATTCCAAAGAGCGTATTATCTTTGTAATCCAAATTTATTGCGCATGAACAGCTGGTTTACCGTCAAAGTCAAATACACCAAACAACTCGAAAACGGCACTTTCAAAAGGGTTTCTGAACCTTATTTGCTCGCCGCCATGACCTTCACCGATGCCGAAGCCCGCATCTACGAAGAGCTCGGCTCTAGTATCCGCGGAGAATTTCAAGTAACGGGCATTACCCGCACCGATCTCCACGACATCTTCCAATACGACGACGCCGAACAATGGTTCAAATGCAAAGTCACCTATGACCGCATAGACGAAGACGGCGAAAAAGCCAAAACGATCTCTCAAAACTTTTTGGTAAGTGCCGCCAACGTAAAGGAGTCTTACGAGCGCGTGGAAGAAAGCCTCGCCACGCTCATGATCGACTTCAATGTGGTATCTATTACTGCGTCGCCAATTGTCGAAATCTTCCCTTACCGCGAAGAAGACGTCCAATCACCAGCGCAAAAAGCACCAAAATTTGAAGAAGAAACGACCCACACGCCCATCCGTCAAGTCTTTTCTGCTTCGGGTTCCGATTCAGACGACGACCTCACTGACGACGACGTCTTCTTGACCGATTCAGATTCCGAACTCACCGACGAAACCGCCGAGGCTTAAGCATGAGTGACTGGCTCAAAGCATACCGTGAAAACCACGCCGATTTCGACCAACCATCGGCAATTGGCAGCCTGCCTACAGATCCTTTTGCCGCTTTTTCACAATGGTTCGATGCCGCAGTTCAAGCGCAAGAACTTGAGGCCAACGCTTGTGTTTTAAGTACAACCGACGCCCAACTTCAAACAAGTTCACGCGTGCTGTACCTCAAAGAATTACAGCAGCAACAATTCATATTTTATACCAACTACAGCAGCCAGAAGGGGCAAGACTTAAGTCTGAACCCTAAAGCCTCACTGCTTTTCTTTTGGCCTCAACTCATGCGTCAAGTGCGCATAGAAGGAAGTGTACAACAAATTGATCCTGCTATTTCCGACGCTTATTTTGCCTCCCGCCCCCGCGAGAGCCAACTTGGTGCTTGGGCTTCTGAGCAATCCAAGACCTTAAGCGATCGGTCTGCACTTATTGCGCGTTTTGAAGCATTTGATCTTCAATTTCCTAAAGTAGTGCCGCGTCCGCCACATTGGGGCGGTTTTGCACTTCAGCCACATTACCTCGAGTTTTGGCAAGGCCAACCTTCCCGCTTGCACGAACGACGTGTCTACGCGCTCAGTCAAAATGAATGGAAATCCCAACTCCTGAACCCCTAAATGAAGGCCTATCAACCTATTTGTGAAGTATTGTCTAACGGTACGCGCCTGGTTTACCTCAAAGTACCTAGTCAAGTAGCTCACTTGGGCTTTTTCTTTGCAGCGGGCTCACGCCATGAAGCCCCAAATCAAATTGGTTTGGCCCATTTTCTGGAGCACTGTCTTTTCAAAGGAACACACAAACGCAATGCCTTGCATATTTTGTCTCGCATAGATTCCGTCGGCGGAGAGCTCAACGCCTACACAGCCAAAGAAGAAATGTGCTTGTATGCCTCTTTTTCCAAAGAGCACACCCAACGGGCCATCGATCTATTGGCAGACATCTCC
>JBIKZM010000065.1:0-6993 GCA_044354735.1 Crocinitomicaceae bacterium | reverse complement strand
CACACGAACAACCTCACCGAACGCAATGCACTTTTGTCACAATTTTTTCAGCTTGCCGGCATCCCCATCTCAGTAATTGACGCGCTTGAAACCGCTAGCTCATACGCAGTCAAAATGAATGAAAATGGGCAGTACTTAGAGAAATACGAATTCGATGACGAAAAACCCGCCAAGATTTTCTACATGGAAGATTACCGGCCATTTTGCAGCACAGAACGAATCAAGAATGAACCTGACAATGATTTTCCTTTTTAATTAAATCCTAAAACAAACAACATGGAAACAACAAACAACAACTTTACCAACAAAACAACACTTTATCATTTCATCATTGACCGCAGCGGCTCTATGCGCGGCATGGAAAACATGGTAGTGGGCGGCTACAACGAACACGTCTCTGGCGTCAAGAACTTACAAGAAACGTATCCCGACCAAAAATTCTTGATGTCGCTAACGGTCTTTGACCACGAAATCGCTACGCTGGTGCATCCGTCGCCAATTGCCGAGCTTCAAGAATTGCCCGCCGATGCCTTTTCCCCGCGCGGATCCACTGCCCTCCTCGATGCCATAGGCAAAAGCATTCACCTCATTGAAGCTGAATTCGCTAAGGCCATCCAAAACGACGAAATGAGTGTCGTAACGATCATCATTACCGACGGCGAAGAAAACTGTTCTCAATTTTTCAGTTACGAAGCCATTGCCAAACAAATCAAAGAAAGAGACGAAACTGGCAAATGGACCTTCAGCTTTATTGGCTGCGATTTTGACGCCCTGGACATCTCCGAAAGGCTGAACATTAGAAGTGAAAACGTACGCAATTTCGAAAAAAGAAATTATGGCATCATGAGTGGCTTCATGGATGACTCCATGGCGCGTTACGCCAAATCCAAATCAGAAGGAAACATTACGAAGCGACTTTTTGAGTTTTAGGGGGGTGTTGATAGGCGTAATTTGCGTTGACTTTTTCTTGTCCGCAAATCTCCTTTGCAATAAGCGCCAATGAGCTCAAATGTAAATCCAGCACCGCGTTGTAGTTATCGGCGCGGTAGCCACCAAATAAGGCAAGCGTTACAGGTAGCGGCTTGCCTATTTTTTTGGAGACGGTGTTCACCCATTCGGCAAAGATTTCAGCGCAAAGCAACCAGTGCTTGGTGTCGCAACCGCCGCCGATGTCGTCATCGGCATGTGAGTCTGCGCCATGTGCAAACACAACATAATGGATTTTGCCCGCCAAAATGAGTTTTTCAATACGATCCAACCCATCTTGAAAAGATTGAATATAACTTTCATTATAACCACTTGGGTTTACATTGCATCCTTTCGGAATGGCTAAATTTAATTTTGGACAATATGTTCTTGAGTCTTCTATACTGTTTCCGTAGTGCCCATCCAGGTCAAAGTAAGCGCCTGACACCCCAAATTCGTCGTAGAGTTTGAGCGCTGAAATGACCTGCCCAGAGAAAGTACAAAACCCAGAGCCGCGATTTGGTTGCGCATGGTGCATGCCAGATACCGGTGCAAAACAAATCGTTTGCGGATGCAGCAACGCATGCTTTTTAGCTTCATATAAGGCAGCGTTGGTGTAACCTAAGCTGTGCACCAAATTTTTGGACCACGGCAAATTATTTGAACGGTAGTTGCCTTCGCCATTGAAAACGTTTTGTACATACAACGGCGTGTGGGCCAACTCAAAATCGGCTTTTGTGAAGGGTTCAAATTGCGAAGTTTGCACAAACAAATTGCTCAGCCCTAGGTGCTTGATGCGCTGCATTAACAAATACGGCTTGAGCGGTGATTTTGAAAAAGAAGCATTTTGAATGTTGTCAAAACACACTTGTTGGTCGGTGTAAAACGTTCGGATTTTCTTGCTGCGTTGTTTCATGGCTTTGGGGTTTTTGAGGTTGAACAATTGTGATTTCTCTGCAAAGTTCGGCACACCAAGGCCCTCAAATGAAATCATTGCAAGCTTGCAGAAACATGGAATAAGGCAAATTCTGAAGCAACCTTTGCAGTATAACTTTTAAAAACAAAGCACATGAAAAACAAAACAACACTTTACCACTTCGTGATTGACCAAAGTGGCTCTATGGCTGGCATGGGAGAATTTGCAATCGGCGGGTTCAACACCCAAGTGCGCACCATTCAAACCCTTCAAAAAGAAAAACCAGAAGAACAATTTTTGTGCTCGCTATCACTTTTTAATGGAACGGTAGTGGATTTAGTGCGCCAAGTGCCAGTAGAAAATATGCTGGCATTGAGCGACGGCTATTTCAGACCCAGCGGCTCAACTGCGCTGCTCGACGCGATCGGCAAGAGCATCTTTGGCATCAAGGAAAGATTTGGAAATGACATAACAGAAGACAAAATGTCAGTGGTGATGGTGATTATTACCGACGGACATGAAAACTCTTCTAGAATGTACACCTACCATGACATAGCACAGTTGATCAAAACCTTAGAGGAGGGCGAAAAGTGGACTTTCAGTTTTCTTGGTGCAGATTTTGATGCCATACATACATCACAAATGTTAAACATCCGCAGTGAAAACGCAATGAATTTTAGTAAAACCGGTTATTCCAGCATGATGTACGACCTCAGTGATTCTATCAAAGCCTACTCCAATAGTAAGTCCGATGGAAAATTGAAAAAAGACTTACTGGACATCTTTAAAAACAAAGACCGTCGCGAAGCCAAATAAACGACAAAGACAATAGCTTATGAAGGTACATCTTATCCGATCTGAAGGTTTTGATATTGAAAACTTCAATAATGTCCTCAATTTATTAAAAGCACATAGGGGCCACATCGAGTTTGTGCCTTCTGAGCCAATTGTATTGCCAGAAATTGACCGCTTCATCCATTTTGAAGATTTTAAGTCCTTCGAAAAAAAGGAAATTCCTTTGATGCATATGAACGAGTCCATGAGCATGGAAAAACGCGTTTTTCCTATGCGCCAGCCGGTTTTGACTTGGGACCAACTTTTCAATACCTGCAAAGAATTTCGCCAAAGAGAAAATATCCCCGAAGCAGATCACGTGATGTTGCTTACCGAACACGCCAACGACAAAAATTGGTTTGGCTGTGTCGATGCCTCCATGAAAAACTACTTCATTCATACTGCCGATTGGGATCACTACTTTCAGAACAACGTCGATGTGCGCTTTCCCATTGCCTATGAAATTGTTGTCTGGTTGCTACGCAGCTTGATGTTCAAGAACCAATTAGAAATTCTAGACTACGTCCACGTTGACGCAAGAGGTTGCATGATGGACTTTTGTCAAAATAAAAAGGAAATCACGCTCAAAATGCGCACCGCTGACACATGTCCGGAATGCACGCAACACATCACCCACCGCGACATTCACAAAAATTACCTCAAACAGCTATTTGACACCATGGATGGCATTCGAAACAACCTCCTTTTCAGACAGCGCTCTATCCTCCTCAACGAACCGAGCAGGATGGAAATTCGTGGCTATTCAAAAAATATTTACCTCATAGATTTCGGCGATTTACAAATCAACCTTACCCCAAAAGAAAAAACGCTCTTCTTGCTCTTCCTCAACCATCCTGAAGGCATCAATATGAGTTATTTGATAGACCATAAAGCAGAATTGAAATCCTATTATTCGATGCTCACCCGCTCGGGCTCACCAGAACAAGTGGAAACGGTCATCTCTAATATGATCAATTACGAGAATGCTACAGACATCAGCATTCAATTTTCAAGGATCAAAAACAAGTTTGTTGCAGCACTCGGCGAGTTTGGCAAGCAATATACCATCGAAAAAGTCGGCGAGAAACACAAAATTGTCCTCAACCGTGAACTTGTTCAATTTATTGATTGACCCATGACCATCTACCTAGACTTCGACGGCACTGTAGTAGAGCACGCCTATCCTCAAATTGATCTAGAAGCAGCGCTTTCAAAAAACGAACTTTACATCGACGACATCTCTGAAGGCACACCCATGCGCCCCAACAAGACACTTGCGTATGGCATAATGGTCGATTGGATTGAACTCGAGCGCTTATTGATCAACGCTAAAATTATTTAAAATGAATTGGAAGGTTGGAGATACAGCGGTGGCGCTTTACGATATTTATAAGTCAGCTAAACATCTAAATGGAGCCAAACACTTCAAAGCAATTGCAAAAGGGACCAAACTTCAAGTTCAAGAAGTTGCCAAATTAGGCTGCAGTATTGTTATCGATGTAGGACTTAAAGAGGCACTCTCCATGAAAGAAGTTTATTGTATTTGTTGCAAATGCAAGCCTAGTCATGAAATTCCTGCGCAGCTGAATAAAGGCCAAAATCTTTTTCTAATTTCCAGATGGTTTGTGAAAGATAATGGCGATGCTGACGCGCTACAAAGAGCCTTAGAAGACGCCAAGAACGATCCGCTTCAAAAGAGACAGCTATTTCTTAGAAACCCTCTTACAAGTCCAGAGATAAAAATAACTGCACCAAAACCAGTCAAGGAAGTATATTTGAAAACCTGATTATCATTTATAAAAAAGATGAAAACCAAAATAATTTTACTCCTCGGGTTCTGCACACTCGCTCTTGCGGCCTGCTCCTCCCCCGCCAAAAAATGTCCGAAGCCAGAAAAAGTGGTCGAAAACAACCCTACCGAATTTGACCCCGGCCCCGAGGCAGACCAAGCTACAATCAATATGGATAGCTATGACGCTGTGCAATATTGGAAGCAAAAAATGAACGGGCGTTTAGTCGCTATCAAGAAAATTTACGAGAAAATTGATTGGAATAGCCCAGCGTATAAAAAACGATTTTACGATAATTTAGCTGCCTCGCAAAAAGCTTTTGACGCTTACCTCAAAGCGCAAGTCGAATTGCAATACCCGAAAGCCGAAGAAGATGAATGGTGGGGCTCAGGCATTCCGCCGTGCATCAATTTGATCTACCTCAAGCACTACAAAAACCGCTACAACGAATTGGCGCTTTGGGAAAAGGGTACGCCGGATGGCGAAATGTGCGGCGGATCGGCGTTGACGGCTTATGAGATGGAGGAGCTGGGGAGGTGATCTTCCCAAATAATTGTATATTCAGCAACAATATAAAACGAAACTCATGAAAAAATCAATGATTTTAGGGATGATGCTCCTTGCTTTCGGTTTGGCAAAAACGCAAACGATCCAGTCTAGTAATTATGGTACAACGGGTTACATTAAGCCTGATGGCACGATACAAAATAAAAGTTATTCAACTGTAGGTTATATCAAGTCGAATGGAACTATTCAGAACAGTAGTTACTCGACAATTGGTTATATCAAACCCGATGGCACCATTCAAAACAGCAGTTACACGACGGTAGGTTATGTCAAAAAAGATGGTACGGTTCAAAATAGCAGCTATTCAACGATCGGTTACATTAAAGACGACGGTACCGTTCAAAACAGCAGCTATTCAACTATCGGATACGCAAAAGGTGTCAAAAAAGAATGGGCGGCAGTGAGCTTCTTCTTTTTTAGATTCAATTAAAGCCTTCCACTACCCCATCAATCCCCCTCGCCAACTCCCAATCCTTTTCAGTAATCATATTCCCTGCGTCGTGCGTGCAGAGCCAAATTTCCACCACATTGTAGGTGTTGTGCCAAGCGGGGTGATGCTTTTGCTTTTCGGCAAGCGCGGCCACATGGGTCATGAAAGCGAATGCTGTTTTGAAGTCTTGGAATTCAAATTTGCGGTAAAGTTGGTTGTTTTGGGTTTGCCACATGATTTGCTTGATATTCAGTAAAATTACTGATTTGAATTGTAGAAAAAAGTATATACTTTTGATGTATACTAAAGCCAGTAGAAATGAAAGTACTATCACTTAAACTAGACGAAGACATTTTTGACGAAACTGAAACGGTTTGCGAACAAATAAAAAAAACACGCAACCGTTACATCAACGAAGCACTACATTTTTATAATCGCCTGCAAAAAAGAAGATTGCTTGCCTTGCAATTAGGGCTCGAATCTCAGTTAGTAAGCGATGAGTCCATGCTTGTGCTGCAAGAATTTGAAAGTTTTGAGGAAGATGCACAAAAAGAATGAAATTTGGTTGGCAAATTTAGACCCTAGATTCGGTACAGAAGCCGGTAAAACAAGACCCGTACTGATTGTTCAGACGGATTTACTCAATCGGATGCACCCCTCGACTTTGGTTTGCCCGATCACCACAAACACGCAACCTGGCAGTAAAATATTGCGTGTTCACCTCAAAAAAGGTGTCGGAAAAGTCGAAAAGGCAAGCGATATCATGGTTGATCAACTGCGGGCTATTGACAATCAAAGATTGCTTAAAAAACTTGGAGTAGTACCCAGAGAAATCGTTCGAAAGGTGCATGAAAATATCATTTTGATCTTAGATGCTGATTAGTCCGAATTCTTGCGCAGCTAAACAAGCAAAAGTTAATATCAATTTTTCTTTCAGATTGCCGTATTTTTGCATCTTTTATCTGTTAAACGCCATAATGGTTTTACCACAACACCTCGAAGTACTTAAAGCCATTGAACCCGAAGTCGGGCATTTCATTGACGACAAAATGAACTTGCCAGCTGAGTCTTGGCAACCCACTGATTTTTTGCCTGATTTATCTCAAAAAGATTTTCCGGATACCATTAAAGCTTTGCAGGAGCGCATGGCCAATTTGCCAGATACCGTTTTGGTTTCTTTGATTGGCAACATGATTACCGAAGAGGCTTTGCCGAGCTACCAGACGTTTTTCAATTTGTTGGAAGGCATCAATGAGGAGCGCAATGTGGCGAGTTTGAGGCCGTGGGTGCGTTGGTCTAGGCTCTGGACAGCTGAAGAAAACCGCCATGGCGATTTACTCAATAAATACTTGTATTTGAGCGGCCGCGTAGACATGCGGGCGGTGGAGCAAAGCATTCAGCAGCTGATACACAACGGTGTTGACTTAAGGACAGACGCCAATCCGTATTACGGACTCATTTATACGTCTTTTCAGGAGCGTGCTACTAAA
>JBIKZM010000286.1:0-7075 GCA_044354735.1 Crocinitomicaceae bacterium | reverse complement strand
TGTACCGCTGTTACTCCTATGCCTTTGACTGTTAATGAATTGCCAGTCATTACTAGCGCAACAGCTACCCCAACAACCGCATGTCACAATGCTGTTGTTGATCTCACTGCTTCAAGTATTGTTTCAGGTCCACAAACACTTCCAGCAGGGTATTGTGCAACCAATAACTCTGGTGGTACAGGTACATTTGTAAACAACGTTGTTTTTGGTACGATTTCTAATAACTCTGCTGCATCTAACCCAGTTGCTGCACCTTATTATACAAATTACACTGCAACTACCAATGTTCAGCCTGGTCAGACCTATCCATTAACTATCACAACAGGTCCTGCAGGTACTTATACTGGTGCAATTATCTCTGTTTGGATCGACTTCAACCGCGATGGTGTGTTGGCTGCAACAGAATGGCAGCAAGTTGCAGTGAATCAAGCTGCAGGAACAACCTCTATTACTAATATTACGGTTCCACTTACTGCGCAAATGGGTCTTACAAAAATGCGTATTCGTACACGTGGTAATGGTAACGTAAATGGTTCTGGTGATGCATGTACATTTATGGGTTCTGGTGAAACAGAAGACTACCTCGTTAATATCCAAAGCCAGCCAGCTGTTCCGTATAGCTACACTTGGAACTCTACTCCTGTTGTCAATACAATGGTTGGTACTACAGTTGTAACGAACATTACATCTGCACCAACGACCCAAACTTGGACAGTTACTGCAACAGAGGCTGCTACAGGATGTGTGAACACAATGACAACAGCTCCTGTAACCATTCAGCCTGCTCTTTTAGCTCCTGTAGCTACAAACAGTACGCATTGTGGTACGCAAGTACCTACTGCTTCTGTTGTTGACCCTAATAACTTTACTACACCAACATTCAACTGGTATGCAACGCCTACTTCAACAACAGCATTGCAGTCAACTACAGCCAGTACATTTGGTTCAACAGTTGGTACAACTTCTACACTTTATGTAACTACCACTAACCCTTCAACGGGTTGTCAGAGTGGTCCGATACCAATAGTGGTTACTGTAGCACCAGCTCCGGCATTGACACTTTCTGCTACTACTGCTACCAACTGTTCTAACTTACCAACTTCATTAGTGACGTTGGTAGATGGTGCTACAAGTTTTGACACCTACACTTGGACTAATGCTACAACAGTAGCGGGGACACAAACGGCTGGTTATACATTTAACCCTGCTAACCCTGCGCCAAACACACCGGCCACGGTTACAACTTATGTATTGACTGCTGTTCAAACAACAGGTCAGTTGTGTCAGAATCAAGCAACCGTTGTAGTTAGTACTAACGCACTTCCTTTGATTTCCTCTACAACAGCTACACCTACAGCAGTTTGTTCAGGTGGCACTGTAAACTTAACAGCAGCTAGCTCTACATTTACACCAATTACAGCTGTACCTGGCCCTGCTAGTACGGGTTCAAATACAACCACTTCTTATCCAACTCCATTTGGCAATTATTGGTGGGGAGCAAAACAACAGTTCTTATATACAGCTGCTGAGCTTACCGCTGCAGGTTTTACTGCGGGTACAATCAACTCACTTGCATTTAACGTCACTACACCAGCTACAACAACGCTTACCGACTATGCTATATCTATGAAGAATACAACGGTAACAGCACTTACAACTACGTTTGAAACTGGCTTGACGCAAGTTTATTTCAATGCGGCTTATACGCCATCGGCATTGACTGGTTTTGCGAACAATACGATTAACCTGACGCCATTCAACTGGGATGGAACTTCAAATGTGGTTATTGATATTTGTTTCAACAATGCAGCATATACTACCAATGCAGTAGCGACCTGGACAACCGCCTTTACTGGTGCAGCTCACTTCTACAACGCCGATGCACCTGGTGTTTGTGCTTCTACAACTATTGGCACAGTTACCAATAACCGCCCAATGATTCAGTTTACTGGTACAACAGGAATTAACTACACACCAACACTTGCTTGGTCATGGCCAGCTTTGAGCTTGAATGGCTCAACAGCTTCCACGGTTGTTTCTAACCCAAGTACTTCTAACATCACTGCTTCTTACACCGTACAAGCTACCAATACAGTAACTGGTTGTTCAAACACCAACACAACTGCGCCTGTAACTATCTGGGCATTGCCTACAATCAACGCAGGTAACGACATCCTTGTATGTAGCAATAACGCTACGGAACAAGTTACTGTTACGGCAACAGGTGCCGGTGCGACAGGTTCTTATGCTTGGACAGCTCCAGTAGCTGGTGTACAAAATGGCGTGCCATTTACGGCATCTGCAACAGGTACATTCAGTGTAATTGGAACAGATGGTAACGGTTGTATCAACTACGATACACTTCAGTTGACTTTCTCTACGGTTCCACCTGCAAACGCTGGTCTTGACCAAGCAATTTGTATCGGTCAAACTGCTACGTTTAACGCGACAGGTTTGGCACCATACAATTGGTCAATGACGAACTATGCGAACAGTGGTTTAACTGGTGCAGTGACCAACAGCCCAGTTATTGTGGTAACACCTACTGCTGCTGGAACCTATACTTACCAAGTAAACGTTTCTAACGGTGTTGGTTGTACAAACACTGATGCTGCTACACTTACTGTTTATGCTCTTCCAGTTGTAAATGCAGGTGTAGACCAAACCATTTGTAATGCTTCACCAGTAATTATCGCTGGTTCAGGAGCGTTGTCTTATGCTTGGAACAACGGTGTTACGAATGCAACTCCATTCTTCCCAAGTTCAACCGCTACTTACACTGTGGTTGGTACGGATGTGAATGGTTGCCAAAACCAAGACCAAGTGATTGTAAACGTATTGCCACAACCAATTGTATTGGGTGGTTTAGACCAAACAATTTGTGCGGGTACCCCAATCATCTTGAACGCGTCTACAACTTCTGCTACGCCAACTGCTGTTACTGGCTTCCAGTGGAGCAACAACGTACCGAACAACACGCAATATGTGCCTACCAACTCTGCAACACTTACAGTTACAGCAACAGGCGCTAACGGTTGTACAAACCAAGACCAAATCTTGGTAACTGTATTGGCATTGCCTACTGTAAACGCTGGTTTAGACTTCACAGTATGTGCTGGCTTGAGTGCAACACTGAATGCTTCAGGTGCGGTTTCTTACGCTTGGAACAACGGTGTTACGCAAGGCATTCCTTTCTATCCGAACGCTACTCAAACTTACACAGTAGTAGGTACAGGCGCTAACGGTTGTACAAACAACGACCAAGTATTGGTTGCTGTTTCTACGGGCCCAACAGTTAACTTGTCTGCTCCTCAAACAGTTTGTGCGAACACGCCTGCTTCTATCAGTGCAGCCGTTCAAAACAGCCTTGGTGGTTTCTGGACTACAACAAACGGTACAGGTGTTATTTCACCTAACGTAACGAACGGTACAGTTACTTATACTCCAGCTACTACAGATCCAGTTGTTGTGAACTTAACTTATGTAGCTACAAACGCATGTGGTTCAGCTTCACAAAACACAACAGTTACTGTATTGCCAATTCCAGTTGTAAACGCGGGTCCTGACTTCGCAGTTTGTCAAGGCACTTCTGCTACGCTTACAGCTACAGGTACAGGTTTCTTGACTTGGACAACGCCAAACGTAACCAATGGTGTTGCATTTGTTCCGGCTACTACAGCCACTTACAACGTAGTTGCTACTGGCTTCAACAACTGTACGAACAACGACCAAGTAACTGTAACAGTTCTTGCCTTACCAGACGTGAATGCTGGTGTAAACCAAACAATCTGTTCGGGTGAGTCGGTTACATTGAACGGTGAAGGCGCTGTTTCTTACCAATGGAATGGTGGCGCTGCAAACGGTGTAGCTTTTGCTCCATCTACAACAGCAACATACACTGTAACAGGTACAGGTGTAAACGGTTGTGAGAACACTGACCAAGTGAGTGTTGTAGTAAACGCTACTCCAGTTGCTACTATCTCTGTAGTGAATGATGTAACACTTGCTGCTACGCCAGCAGGAATGAACTACCAATGGATCAACTGTGCTTCAGGTACAGATGTGCCTAACGGTTCAACAGCTAACTTTACAGCAATTGAAAACGGTTCTTATGCTGTTATCGTCACTTCTGCTCAAGGTTGTTCTGATCAGTCTGACTGTGAAGTAATCGACGCAGTTGGTTTAGATCAAATTGCTGCCATCGAAATGTCTGTGAATCCAAACCCAACAGCTGGTGATTTAACCATCAACATGCCAACTGAATTGAGTGCTCAAGCGCAAGTATTTGATGCTCAAGGTAAATTGGTATTGGATGCCTCAAATGTTTCAAATGGTTCTGTTTTGAACCTTGTGAACATGACAACAGGTGTTTATATGGTACGCATCACAGCCGCAGATTCTGTACAAACGTTCAGAGTAGTGAAACAATAATTGAACTACCCTCAATATTAGAAAGCCACCCCAAGGGGTGGCTTTTTTGTTTAGTTATGGTTACCTTTGGGAACATTAAATTATTATCATGAGAAAACTATACGTCTTAGGTTTACTTTTACTGTTTTTTGGTCAAATGGGCTGGTCACAGTTCATTCAGATTGGAACCGGCACCACTTCAAGTTATTTAAGTGGGCCAATTTATAGAAGTGCTGCCACTTCAACCTTCAACTGGTCTAAATACGCCTACATTTATACCGCTACAGAATTGTCTGCTATCCCTGCAGGTTCAATGATCACCCAAATTGAATGGGAAAAGGCAGCAGGCACGATAACTGCCCCTAATAATTTTGAGATACTATTAGCCAATAACTCGGCTACTGTGCTCACTACCGCCACAACCTGGGGTGTAGTTTCTGCTGGGGCAACATCGGTATATAACAATACAAATCAAGGTTTCATGGGCACTGCACCGGGTTGGGAATCTTATATCCTTACCACACCATTTATTTATACAGGCGGCACCTTGCAGATCATGACAGACCATGTCAAGTACGGAACTGCGAGCGGGGCTGTAAATTACAACCGAACTTTAGCTACGGGTATGGCTATTGGTTGGGCAGCAGGTGCAGCGGGTTCTGCAGCATCTTCGCTTACGACTACTTATGGCAACAACCGCCCGAATATCAAAATTCATTATGTGCCAGGAACGGCCTGTACAGGTGCAGTTACAGCCGGCACGGCTGTTTCTTCGGTGCCTGCAGTTTGCCCTTCTGTACCTTACAATGTTTATTTATCAGGTAGTACTTTGGCTTCTGGTATTACTTACCAATGGCAGTCTGCGACAAACGCATCAGGCCCGTTTACGAATATTACTGGCGCAACAAATAGCAGCTATCAAGCCACACAATCAGTTGATACTTGGTATCAATGTATCGTAACCTGTACGGCTTCTGGTTCTACTCAGACCTCTACAGTTGTTGCGGTAACCACGAATAGTTTTTACAATTGTTATTGTACAAGTGGCGCAACATCCAATACCTATGGTGACATCCAACGCGTAGAGTTGAATACCATAGACAATAGTTCTACAGCTTGTAATGGGACGTATTCCGACTACACTAGTATTTCTACTTTGCTTTCTCCGGGGGTTACCTACCCAATGGAGTTGGACTTAATGAACTGTAGTGGCGGAACCTATAACTATGGAACGCGTGTCTGGATAGACACCGACCACAACGGTCAGTTTGATACGTATGAGTTGCTTTATGATGCGAGTAATTCTCTCGCTTCATTGGTTTCTGTGAACGTACCATTTAACATTACAGTTCCTTCTACAGCACTTTCTGGGCTTACAAGAATGCGTATTGTCATTATAGAATCTAACGCGACGCCCCCAGCTTGTGGTACTTACACTTGGGGAGAAACCGAAGATTACATGATCAATATTTCAGCACCACCAACATGCCCGCAACCTATTTTGTTAAATGTGGTCAGCACTACATTGAACGCTGCCACTATTGATTGGACTGCCGGTGGTTCAGAAACCCAGTGGCAAATGGAGTGGGGCACTCAAGGATTTACACCAGGAACGGGTACTTTGGTATACACAGCTGCACATCCTTTTACCATCTCCTCTTTGACGCCATATAGTTTTTATCAAGCGCGCGTGCGTGCGGTATGTACGCCAGGCGACTCCTCATTTTGGTCCCCGATGGTTTCTTGGAACACCTACAACCAAGGTCAGTACATCACCTGGGACAACGAATGTCCAGCTACAGGTTTCATGGATATCAGCGCTAACCCAACAGCTACTTATACCAATATTGCCTATTTAGGTGAAATTGGCGTGACCCTTCCATTCCCACTTCTATATCAAGGAACCCTTATTACTACCGCAACTATCGGTAACACAGGGGGGATGAAATTAGGCACCAGTACTGCCGCAGTCAACTTAGTAATGGAGCCGGGCAATGGTTTATATCCTTTTGTACAGCAGCTTGCACAATCTTATGCTGTAGGCGGTGGTATTTATTATGAACAAGTTGGTACATCTCCGAATAGTAAATTTGTGGTTCAATGGAAAGACATTCCTCATTGGAACTCACCGATTTTCCCTAACGGCGCTACTTTTGAACTGATCATTGACGAAGCTACCCAAGAGATTTACTACGTCTATGACGACGTCATTATGGGCAACCCAACAGCCTGGGACTTCGGTGGCGATGCTGAAATTGGCGTTCGCGGCGCACAAAACATCAACGTCTCGATGAACAACCAAGCGTATTTGCAAAACAACAGTTGTGTGCATTTCTACTACGTAGACTGTCCGAACCCTGTTGCTTTGACACCAGTGTATGTCTTCCCGAACGAAGCAGCCTTTACCTGGACAGCAAGTGCAGCTGGCGAAACATCATGGACGGTAGTTTACGGCCCAGCAGGTTTTGACCCTTTAACAAGCGGCACCACATTAACAGTGACAGCAGCTTCAGTTCAACTTTTGAACCTCATTCCACTTGGCAACTATGACATGTATATCTACTCTGCTTGTGCAGGAGGTTTGCAAAGTGCTGGTTTGTTCTACAACTTCCAAACGCCACCAATTTGTTCTAACCCAACTGCCTTTACAAGCGCAGCAGGTGTA
>JBIKZM010000064.1:0-7091 GCA_044354735.1 Crocinitomicaceae bacterium | reverse complement strand
ATGAAGTAGATATCAGATTAACTCCTAGTGACGTCATCCTCAAAACCGAGCTTGAAGCACCCAAAGAAAAAACCAAAAAAGCACCTGAAAAACCAAAACCAGCTTCAGACATGCCGACGCTTTTTGATTTTTAAGAGTTAATTGTGCTTGTTTGAATCATTTCCCTCAAATACCCAGGCACCGCTAACATTCTCGATCCATACCACGAACACATTTCACCATCGATCAAAAGTATTTTTGAATGAGGAAAGTTTTGTTGGATTTCTTTCAAATGTTTTTCTTCAAAAGGGAAAGGTTCGGAGCTTAAAAAGATGATATCTGGATATTGAGCGAACTGATCCTTCTTTGAGAGCAGCTGTTGGAGTTCGGGATACCTTTCTATCGTGCAAAAATTTTCCAAACCAAAATGACTCAATAAGGCATGAATGTAGGTGTTTGGGCCGACCACATAATAAGGATCTTGCCAAATGAAATAAAGAAAAGATGCGCCTTTACCTATCGGACCAACCGCTTGAAAACCTTTTTTGATTTGATCCACTAAGGAACGTGCTTCCTCCGCCCGATTGACCCTATTTCCTATCTCTTGTAAGTAAAAAAAAGCGTCGTCGAGGGTAGTGATGTCGGTGAGTAAAATTTCATATTTTGACTGCAGTAACTCGACATCTTCCTTTGTATTTTCTTCTTTATTGGCAATAATTAGGGTGGGTTGCAGCTCAGCAATGGATGTGAAATTCAACTTTTTGGTGCCACCAACTCTTGTTTTGGTTTGCCACCAAATTTCAGGATGCACACAAAATTTGGTGAGGCCAACAACTTCTTGCTCTAGGCCCAAAGCCCAGAGAAATTCGGTTAGGGACGGAACCAAAGAGATGATGCGCATAAGCGATTAAGCCATTGCGGAAATGACGTCGTAACGAGACACAATATGGAATTTGTGATCTGGCAATTCGACAAGTACAGCCGGAACTTGCTTGGAAATCAATTTACAAACCTCTTCTACGCTGGTGTTCTGTTGAACAACTGGAAAAGCAGGATTCATAATCGTTGAAATAGGCGCATCTCTGAGGCTAGGGTCATCGACTAACAATTGATACACATGGCTATCGTCAATGGAACCTACAAACTGTCCGTCTTTCATGACAGGAATTTGAGAAATATCAAAATTGCGCATTTTGGCAATGGCATGAGACACCAACTCTTCTGCATAAAGTGAAACCAAAGGTTTGTTGCCATGCTGGGCCACTAAATCGCCTGCAGTGAGGAGTTCTTCTTCTAGAAAGCCGCGCTCGCGCATCCATTCATCATTGAAAATTTTACCGATATAGCGGCTGCCGTGGTCGTGGAATAACACCACAACGACATCGTCTTTGGTCAGTTTCTCACTCATTTGCAAGAGCCCTTTAATGGCAGCTCCTGCTGAGTTTCCTACAAAAATACCTTCCTCGCGTGCGAGTTTGCGGGTATAAACCGCAGCATCTTTATCGGTGACTTTCTCGAAATGATCGATGACCTCAAAATCGACGTTGGCCGGCAAGATGTCTTCGCCAATGCCCTCTGTGATGTATGGGTAGATTTCATTTTCGTCAAAAACACCTGTTTCCTTGTATTTTTTAAAGACAGAACCGTAGGTATCAATGCCCCAGATTTGAATGTTAGGATTTTTTTCTTTGAGGTACTTCCCTACACCTGAGATGGTGCCACCTGTACCCACACCTACTACAAAGTGTGTAATTTTTCCTTCTGTTTGTTCCCAAATTTCCGGACCCGTTTGTTCGTAATGCGCAGTTCTGTTAGATAAATTATCGTATTGATTGACATACCAAGAGTTGGGGATTTCGGTAGCCAAACGGCGAGAGACTGAATAATAAGATCTAGGATCTGTAGGCTCCACAGCTGTTGGGCAAACCACAACCTCTGCGCCTACTGCGCGCAAAATATCCATTTTTTCTTTGGATTGTTTGTCGTTGAGTACGCAAATCAGTTTGTATCCTTTGATGATGCAGGCTAGCGCCAAACCCATACCGGTGTTACCAGAGGTGCCTTCAATGACGGTACTACCCGGTTTTAAAATACCTGCATCTTCGGCGTCTTCGATCATTTTGACCGCCATGCGGTCTTTGACGGAGTTGCCCGGATTGGTGGTTTCTATTTTAGCAAGTATTTGTGCCGGGATGTGCTTTGCCAATTTATTGATGCGCACCAAGGGCGTGTTGCCGATGGTTTCGAGGATATTATTGTAGACTTTCATGTTTGAACTTTGAACAAAGTTAGTCATCTGTTTGAATTCATTAATTTTAGGGCATGTTAAAATTTAGATTCCTTCTTGTTTTTGGACTTTTTTCGCTGTTTGCAACGGCTCAAGATTGTCCAATTTTGCCAACACCTGCCGTTTACCAAACAACAAACGGCCAATTTGTGAGCAGCGGTAACCTGCTCATTGACCCTTCGAACATTACGCCAAACCTGCTCGATGCCTTCAAAAACTATGCGCTGTGGTCAAAAGGAATTGAGGTGAGCCCGTTTGTGCAAAATCCAATGGTGCAGTTCAAAAAACTGACCAACGTGAAGCAAGATTCATACAGCATCAACATCGCTGAGCGCATTACGATTTCTTATTCGAGCGAGGCTTCTTGTTTTTATGCCTGGGTATCCTTACTGCAATTGGCGCAACAAGCAGAAGGGCAATTGGCATTTCAAAAGTGTTTTGTAAAAGATTATCCAAAATTTCAGTGGCGCGGCTTACACCTAGATGTGTCGAGACATTTTTTTACGGTTGATGAAGTCAAGCGCTTTATTGACCTCATGGCCTACTACAAATTCAATACCCTACACTGGCACCTGACCGACGACCAAGGCTGGCGCATCGAAATCAAAAAGTATCCGCTATTAACTGAAGTGGGCGCTTGGCGCGATTCAACTGTTGAAAATCATTACAGCACACTGCCCCGCACCTATAACAATACGCGCTACGGCGGATTTTACACCCAAGAAGAAGTCAAGGACATTGTGAACTATGCAGGCGCCAGATTCATTACAGTTGTTCCTGAAATTGAGATGCCCGGCCACGCCAGAGCTGCGCTGGCCGCTTACCCGCAATTTTCTTGTACCGGCCAAGCGCAAGGCGTGGAAGGCCTTTGGGGTATTTTTGATGACATTTTTTGCGCCAAAGAAGAAAGTATTTTGTTCTTGCAAGACGTTTTAAAAGAAGTTTTGCCACTTTTCCCAAGTACGTTTATACACGTCGGAGGCGACGAAGCCCCCAAAACACGCTGGGAAAGCTGCCCCAACTGCCAAGCCGTGATCAAGGCCAATGGCTTGCACGACGCACACGAGCTGCAAAGCTATTTCATTGGCCGCATGGATGCATTTTTGACACAAAACGGCAAAAAACTCATTGGTTGGGACGAAATTTTGGAAGGTGGGCTCTCGCCCAATGCCACCGTGATGTCGTGGCGCGGCTACGAAGGCGGAAAAGCCGCTGCCGCGCAGGGCCATTATGTGGTCATGTGCCCCGGCTCTCATTGCTATTTTGACCACTACCAAGGCCGCGGCGGCGAAGAACCACTTGCCATCGGTGGCTTTACTTCTTTAGAAAAAGTGCTTTCTTTCGACCCGATTCCGCCAGATATGACTACCGCCGAGGCCGCCTACGTTTTGGGCGCACAAGGCAACCTCTGGACCGAATACATCCCGAATATGGCGCAATTGGAATACATGGCCTATCCCAGAGCCGTTGCCTTGAGCACCGCACTTTGGTCCGAGACAAAACCAACTTACGAAGATTTTTTTGCCAAACTTACGACCTATCATTTTCCATTTTTAAGCGCTAAAAATGTGAATTTCTCCAAAAGTTGTCTGAAACCCGAAATCAAAACAACAAGAGCACTGGGTTGGGGAATTTTGATTGAAAAGTTACCTCCAAAAGGCATTATTGCCTACGCTGTAGTACTAGCCGATATCAAAGCGTCCAAGCGAAAAACCAAAACCGTTCAAATAAAAGTGGACCAAGGTCCGAATTTGCCTACAAAAGAAATGAATATCATTGCACACAAAGCACTAGGGGCAAAAATTGTATTTCAAACGCCTCCGAGTCCGAAATACGACAACGGATCGCTCACTATTGTCGATGGCCAATTGGCCGCACGCCCATGGAAAGGAAATGAATGGTTGGGCTTTGAAAGCGATAGTGTCTCTTTTGATATTATCCTCGATAAACCAATCAAAGTAAAAGAATTGCGCATCCATACCCTCCACGACCCCAACAGTTGGATTTGGGCGGCACAGACCTACAAGATTTCTTTAAATAAATATGGTTGTGGAAATGGGATAGCAGATGGCTATTCAATAGCAGAAACCATATTGATTGAAAACATCAAGGACAAAACCCAAACCATTCATATCGTTTTATACGGCGTCGGGCGCATTCCATCAGGCAACCCAGGCGCGGGAAATGTGCCATGGCTGTTCATCGATGAAATAGAGGTGCGTTAAGGGATGATACCCAAGCGCACGGCGTGAACGATAATGCCGGCGGTGTTGCGCACGTCGAGCTTTTCAATAATGCGCATTTTGTGGGTTTCTACCGTACGCGGAGAAATTTGGAGGTCGTGGGCAATTTCTTTGCAGGTTTTTTCTTGACAAATGCCACGGATGACGTCAATTTCTCGGGCGGTAATGCGCTCGAGTGTTCTGATGGTGTGTCGTTCAGCATCTAGCATGCGCTTGGTATTGGGATGCACGTATGACTGCTGAAAAAAAACCTGGCGAAAAGCTGCAACGGCCTCTTCTTGCATGTTCCATTTGTTGACCACCCCGTGAAAACCCCACTTTAAATAGAGCGGAATAAGCGCTGACTTGAAATTGGGCACAAGAAGTAAAAATTTGGCATTTGGCCAGGCAGACATCCAGAAGTTGATGTACACTTTATCGAGCTCTTGCAAGAGATCGGCGTCTATCATGATGACTTGAATACCCACCCCAGCATAGCGCGCTCGAAAATCACTTAAACTTGCGGCTTCACCAACCCACTCAAAATCGTTGCGGGGTTCTAACAAAGCACGCAATCCCGTTCTAAAAATCACATCTGATTCTACAAAAGCCACGCGAACGCGGGCACCCAAATAATTACTCATACGACTTGCATTTTTATGGAACCAAGGCTCCGGTTTAGACTAATACAAGTAATTGTGTTTCATTTTGCTAAGGTAAGGTGAGTTGCCCGAATAGGCTTCCGTAGATTGACGGACAGTATTGAAAAAAAGTTGCGTGTGATAGATTTTCTACTCAAATAAACCTTTAGGTCCTTTGGGATGTTCTATCTTTGTAACAAACAAAAATTACATCATGTCGCAAAGAAATTGGCAAAGCATTAAAAACTACCAAGACATCAAATTTGAATTCTTTGAAGGGATTGCAAAAATCTCCATCAACCGTCCGCAAGTATACAACGCATTCAGACCAGAAACAAATTTTGAAATGCTAGACGCCATGGATATTTGTCGGGAACGCCCAGACATCAACGTCGTTGTGTTTACAGGTACCGGAGACAAAGCATTTTGCTCGGGCGGTGACCAAAACGTAAAAGGCGTTGGGGGTTATATTTCTGAAAATGGGGTTCCACGCCTCAACATTCTCGACCTTCACAAAGCCATCCGCTCACTTCCTAAACCCGTCATTGCAATGGTCAATGGTTATGCCATTGGCGGTGGCCACGTACTACACGTTGTTTGCGACCTCACCATCGCCTCTGAAAATGCGCGCTTTGGCCAAACTGGCCCTAAAGTAGGTAGTTTTGATGGTGGTTTTGGCTCTTCTTATTTAGCGCGCCATGTAGGTCAAAAGAAAGCTCGTGAAATTTGGTTTTTATGCAACCAATACACAGCTGAAGAAGCCGAAAAAATGGGTATGGTCAATAAAGTTGTTCCTTTTGACCAACTAGAAGACACCGTAGTCGAATGGTCTCAAACGATCATGATGAGAAGTCCGCTGGCTATACGCATGATCAAGCGCGCCATGAACGCCGAGCTCGATGGCCAACATGGCCTCATGGAACTCGCTGGCGACGCCACCCTACTCTACTACCTCACCGAAGAAGCCCAAGAAGGCAAACACGCGTTTTTAGAGAAACGCGATCCTAATTTTCAACAATACCCCAAATTTCCGTAACGATGGATTTCAGCAACATAGAACCAAAAGATCTGTGGCAACATTTTGCCGCGCTCAATGCCGTACCCAGGCCTTCTAAAAAAGAAGAGCGCGTCATTGCCTTCATGAAAAACTTTGGCGAAAAGCACGGCCTTGAAACCATCATTGACCGCATTGGCAACGTCATTATTAAAAAAGCTGCAAGCGCAGGCATGGAAGACCGTCAAACCGTCATTCTCCAGAGTCACCTCGATATGGTGCATCAAAAAAATGCCAATACCATATTTGATTTTGATCAGCAGGGTATAGAAATGTACCAAGACGGCGACTGGATCCGCGCAAACGGAACCACGCTCGGTGCCGATAACGGTATTGGCGTAGCAGCAATTATGGCCCTACTCGCTAGCACAGACATCCCTCATCCGGCTTTAGAAGCTTTCTTTACCATCGACGAAGAAACCGGCATGACCGGCGCGAAGGAAATGGATGCCTCGCTTTTGAACGGAACTATTCTCTTGAACCTCGATACCGAAGACGACGACGAACTTTCTGTAGGTTGTGCAGGTGGTATTGACACCAATACTTCCTATGCATACGCGCAAGAAGCCATTCACAGTAACTTTGCAACACTTGAAATCAACATTTCGGGCTTACTTGGCGGTCACTCCGGCATGGACATCGACAAAGGTCGCGGCAACGCCAACAAATGGATGGCGCGCTTGCTTTGGGAACTCAAGCAAACACAGCCTATCCAATTACTCCACTTCGACGGTGGCAGCTTGCGCAATGCCATCCCGCGCGAAGCTAAAGCCATTATTGCAACAAACAATAGAGCGCAAGTTCAGCAAGATATCACTGCTTTTGGAGAAATACTCAAAGGAGAATACCATCTTATTGAACCACATTTTGAACTAAGTACCAAAGAAGTTGCAACAGATTTGAAAGCG